>JAHIVS010000213.1 GCA_018816605.1 Pseudomonadota bacterium | reverse complement strand
TGGCATGGCCATTTTCAACGATCAGATCGCAGCTGTACTCCGGCCCCTCGATCATTTCCTCTGCCAGCATCTCATGGCCCAGGGAAGACACTTTTTTAAACAGGGGATGGGAAGACTGCTTCTGCAGTCCCCTGGCCAGGATATCAAATGAGGCCTCACACTCTCCGGGTGTCTGGCACCGAAAAACAAGCTCACTGCCGCTGGCCGAAAAGGGTTTTAACACAATGCCCTTTCGGCCGGTTTCCTGGAAAAAAGCAAGCACCTCTTCGCGGGTATTCACGGGAAAAACCCTGGGACATGCAATTCCATGGGCCTGCCAGATCTGTTTGGAAACATATTTATCCCGGGCGTTGCAAATGGCCTCAACAGACGGATATGCCACCTTCTTCTCTCCGGCCAGGATGGATGCAAGCACCATGGATTCACAATCAAAACAGGCCACACCGATAATTTTCTGATCATACCGGTCAAGGTGGGCCTCCAGAGCACGCAAAACCGGATCTGCGTCTTCCAGACAGCACAAGATTTCTTCATCATGGGCAGGCACAGCTTCCTTGCCTGCCCTCCGGATAACGGGATCTGTCAGGAACAAAGCCTTCCCGGGAGCCGCCGCCCGGATCCAGTCAACATAATCGGTTGTGGTGCCCACAACAAGCACTTTGCCGGCCCTAGGCACAGGCGAGCACTCGTTCAAAGGCTGTTTTATTATAGCCATAGGCAGATTTATCGCAGTGCAGTTTATACAAAGGCCGGGGTATCAGGTGAAACCGCTCTTTCCAGTTAAAATCGCCACATAAAAAATCCACAGATTCCATGTGGTGACGGCAGGACCATTCCATGTGATGCAAGTTCATCCCTTTGGCAACCCCCGGAAACTCAGGGTTTGTACCACCGGCCAGCAGGGTATAGGTTTTATTGTACACCGCACCGATATCCACGGCAGCCGTTTTCCCATTGACAGATATTGTGGTAATTTTGAGCATTCCCCTTTGATGGAGGTAGGCAACCAGGCTTTCAAAGGCACTTAAAAACCGGGAATCGCTGAAATAGGAATTGGTTCCGAATGCATCCAGGTTCATCTGGAACAGGGTCACAATATCCCCCATTTGATCAAACTGAAAGACCATCTGCTGATCTTCCAGCCTGGACAATTCCGCCCTGATCTTTTTCCGAAATTTTCCTGTGAAAGACTGGAGATACGATTCATAGGAAAAACCGTACTCGCCCGGATAAAAAAGATACCCGGTCTCATCCGATGCGGCCATTCCATTTGACACCGACAATACATCGGGCGTCAGATAATTAAGATGCACAGACCCCGGGACAGAGTCCACCAGCATTTCCAGGATTTCCCGGGTGGGGGCAATGATCCGGTTCTGCTCCAGCCAGGTTTTTCCATGCCACGTCTCACCGGGGAACTGGACATATCGCTGGGCATCTTCATCATAGCTCAAAGCCAATAAGCCGATGGGCATATTGTTATTTTCCAAAGAATGGAAACTTAAGGGCCGTGAAAACCGATTGTGAAAACAGGATCTCACCTCCCACAAATCAAACAACCCCTTTTGGGGCCACATTTTTTCCCATAAAAACCGACAGACGTCCGGGTCCTCATATATGATCGTCTTCACCACGGCACCTATCGCCTAACACTTGCATGGAAAGGGGTAAAATATCTGACCACTTCGGGATAAGACTTGATGATATCACCTACAAAGGCGATACCCGACGCTTCTTTGGCCGGATCATTTTTTAAAGCAGTATTTTTGTTCATCTGTTTTTACCCCCATTTCAATTATTGAAGGATGTGTTTACCATTTTCTTCGGCTGTCCGGTTGGATTGTTTTCCCCGGTCTTTCTGACGCTTTTTTTTGCCTTTTTCATTCTCCCGGAATCCACCTTTTTTTTCCGAATCTCGGAATTTGGTCACCTTGGGCCGCGTCCGCGGGAATCTATTCTTGCTCTCAAATCCGTCATCGTCGATGTCTTCCTCAGTTTCAATGTTTGCTTCGATACTTTCCTCTTTTTCGATGCCTTCTTCTTCGATGTCTTCGATATCCATGCCGTCACCTATATGTAATCATATTTCCGACCCCTAGCAACTGTGTTGAGGGTCGGCATCTTTACTCCTGGTTTTTACAACTTAGCACACATCGTGCCATATAAATAATCTTTTTTTTTATTGTGGAAAAGGTCATAAATATAGGCAGTTAACAAATAGACTGGCCATGACCCCTCTGCTATAAAAGGTAATATAATACCGTTTTATATCAATGCGGTATTAAAGTACTGAAATTTTCCAAAACCATGCCAAAGCGTATGGAATTTATGGGGGAAAGATCCCATAAAAATGGAAAATTGCCTTGCATTATAACCTTTACGGGTATAGTTAACCTATAAACCATTGGATAAAAACGGTAACAATTAACCGAAAATGAATGGGGTCCCCATGCTGATCCGGGTAGCAACGGCAATCAAAGAAAAAAACATGCAGGTGTTTCTGGAAAAAAGACTATCGGATTTTGATATCCAGCTCAAGGTCTGCCACAGAACGGAAGATTCCTGGCAGGAGCTGGCCAGAAGCTGTGCCGATGTGGTCATTGTCAGCATCGGCCTTATCCCCGGTCCCTTTGAATCAAGCGTTGCCACCCTGAACAGTCTTCCTGAGAAACCCACCATTATTGTTTTAAATAACCGCAAACCATCGGAAGAATATGCCAATCTGCTGGCATCCGGGGCAGATGTGGTTCTGTATTCCGGAATTGCCTCGGAAAGCCTGGTCGAGGCCATAGAAAGCACCCTTGAAGCCCGGCGGCAATTCTACTACCTGGACCGGTTTGACCAGCGGGGACGCATCATCCCCAAACTTTCCGATTTTATTTCCAACAGCGAGGAAATGCAGCTTTTCCTAGAAGAGGTTCGGCAGATTGTGCCCAGCAGTTCAACCCTCTTATTGCTGGGTGAAACCGGCGTGGGGAAAGAGCACCTGTCCAGGGCCATTCATGCAGAAAGCCCGAGGAGCACAGGGCCTTTTATTGCCATCAATACAGCGGCCATTCCCGAACAACTCTTGGAAAGCGAGCTGTTCGGCCATGAGCAAGGGGCCTTTACCGGAGCGGTGCGGTCCAGGCGGGGGGCCTTTGAACTGGCCCACGGGGGCACCATTTTCTTGGATGAAATCGGAGACATGCCCTTTTATATGCAGTCCAAGGTGTTGCGGGTTCTTCAGGATTTTGAGTTCACGCCGGTTGGCGGGGAAACCCCCATATGGGTGGATGTCAGGGTTATCGCCGCCACCAACAAGAACCTGGAACAGGAAATCATCAAGGGAAATTTCCGCCAGGACCTCTACTACCGCTTAGGTGTTATTACCATGACCCTGCCGGCCCTGCGGAACCGAAAAGAGGATATCCCGGCCATGGCCAACTATTTTCTCAATGTCTATCGAACAAAAATCGGACGCGAGATAAAATCCTTCTCCCGGACCGCAATGGAAGCCCTGTGCCAATACAGCTGGCCCGGGAACATCAGGGAGCTGATGAATGTCATTGAAAGGGCCATTCTTTTATGCAAGTCAGACACCATTACCACCGAAAATCTTCCCAGCAATTTCCAGGACAACCTGTCTGATTCCGCCAGGATGTTCGGGATTCCGGAGTCACACCTGATATCATGGGAAAACAAATCCATGGCCGAAGTGATTGAACAGGTCATACAGGCGGTTGAAAAAAAATATCTGGAAATGGTGCTTAAAAAGACCCGGGGCAAAGTGGGAGAAGCCGCTAAAATTGCCGGTATCCATCCCAGAGGCCTGTATGGAAAAATGAAAAAACTGGGGCTAAACAAGGAAGCGTTTAAATAGCCACAGAACCAGATCCGCTTTGCAGCAAGTTCCGTCTCCAAGATTGCCAAGGAAGCCGGTGTATCCCCCGCAACCATTTATGTTTACCACAAGAACAAAGAAGATCTGCTGGTATCAACTTATATTGAAATCAAAAAGAATATGGGGTTGGCCATGATAGAGCAGAACATTATCAAGAATGTCGATTTAAACAAAACCCATGTTGAAACCGCTTTTACCATGGCATGGGATGAAATTAAATTATAATAAAAAAATTTAAACTATTAACAGCTGAACATTCGTTTTAAAAAATATTCTGTCTGGGAATGAATTTAAACCCCAATTACGAACAACTTGCCAAACTTAAAACAGACAGGATCGACTATTATCTGGTGCATGCGTTGAATTCAGAACTGTGGGAAGCCGCTAAAAATAAAGGTGTAATTGACTTTTTAGAAGATGCTTTAAAACAAGGCAGGATTGTTAATGCCGGGTTCTCATTCCACGGTCCGGCTGAGGAGTTTCAACCCATCATAGATGACTATGACTGGACCTTTTGCCAGATTCAATACAATTTTCTGGATACCCGGAACCAGGCTGGAACCCCAGGATTAAAATATGCGGCTTCCAAAGATCTGGCGGTTATGATTATGGAACCCTTAAGGGGCGGGAATCTAGCCAAGACCCCGCCGCCCTCGGTAAAAAGGATCTGGAATAAGGCGGATCAGAAAAGACCCCCGGTGGACTGGTCTTTATCCTGGATCTGGAACCACCCTGAGGTGACCGTGATTCTTTCCGGTATGAACGACAACGATGATATTAGCGAAAACATTTCCCTGGCTTCCCAGTGTAAGGACTGCGGCAAATGTGTGGACGATTGCCCCCAGGGACTGACCATTCCGGACCTGTTGGAAGCGGTTGCGGATGATATGGAAGGGTGGATGACAAAGCCGATGATCTGGATGGGAAAACGAATAATGAGGGTGAAAAAGAACGCCCCTTAAACTCTTTTGTTAAACTGGCTCTGGTGCTGTGGGTCTCTTTTTTGACGCCCCCAATTTATCGTGCTATTTCGGAGACCTTCCCTTGGCAGAGAGCCTATTGCCCATGGCAATTACGGTCTGCCCAGCAGTGAATCTGGCACAGGGATTTGGCCGTTTTAACGGCCTGCACCACAGCCCTTTCCATCACCCGTGCCGCCAGAAGCCCCACCACGCTCAACTCGACATCGAATTCTCCCAAAGACATGGCAAAGATGGTATCCCCGTCAAACATGGAATGGGCCGGCCGCAGGGTCCTGGCATATCCGTTCTGGGCCATGGCGGCAAGCTTGGTTGCCTGGGCCTTTGTCAGGGCCGCGTTGGTGGCGATCACCCCCAGGGTGGTGTTGCCGCTGAACAGATCTTTGTTCTGTGAATAGGACTTGATCATGATCTCTTCGGTATCGTCAAAGCCGGTCCTGTCCTCGTTGAGCACGCCGGCCAGCTTTTTTCCGGAAAGGGGGTCGATGACGTCGCCCAGGCAGTTGACCGCCACCAGGGCCCCCACCTTCAATTCTCCGACCTGGAGGGCATAGGTGCCGATGCCGCCCTTCATGGCCCGGTCCATCCCCAGGATCTTGCCCACGGTCGCGCCGGTGCCTGCACCGACAGAGCCCTGGCCGCACGCGTCAGACCTGGCATTCACGCAGGCCTGGTACCCCATTGCCTTGTCCGGCCGGATTCTGTGATCCCCCACGGTCAGGTCGAACAGGGCAGCAGCGCACACAATGGGGACCTTGGTCACCTGGACGTCAAATCCGATATTTCTTTCCTCAAGATAGGCCATGACGCCTGCGGCAGCATCCAGGCCGAAGGCGCTTCCGCCGGTAAGCAGGACGGCATGGGCCTGGCTCACCAGGTTTACCGGATCCAGCAGATCGGTCTCCCGTGTGCCGGGAGCGCCGCCCCTCACATCCACACCCACAACCGCCCCGCTCTCGCAGATGATGACGCTGCACCCGGTGGCGGCTTCCGTATCCTGGGCATGGCCGACCTTGATGCCCCCTATTTCCATGAAATCTATTTGTTTCATCCTGATCTTCTCCATTCAGGCATGCGCCATTTATCGCTGGCAAAAACCAGACAGCTTCTTTTCTTTTACTCAAATGCGGTGACCGGGGTCAAGTCCTTTTCCGGATAAATCTGATCTGAATTGGGGGGCATGGAATTATACACCCAAGTTATATCAATGATGCCTGTTTTCACGCCGCCTCTGCGGCTGTATCCTGCAAATTTCCCCCGCACAAGCATTGACTCCAGGGTGGTGCTCAAACAGAACACAGCGATTTCCATGTCCGTTTCAATCTGAGACTGCGCCTGGCCCAGGGCCCTGGCATAAACCACAACTCTCCGGGAATCCAGGGGCATGCACTGGACAAAGGGAACAAGACAGGGAAACCCGTCCCGGCCGATAAAGGATAAAAACTTCAGGGTCAACAGGCTGTTGAACAATTTTTCCCCATAGGGTTTTAATACAGGCCTGGCCTGTTTTTTTTCGAGAAACACCCTTGCCGCCAGGGTCATGAGGGTGGACCGGATCATCTTAAGAATCGGCAGCCCTGTGGCAGAGCTTGTTTCAACCAGATCAAAATAGTGAACCCTGTGGATGGGGAAATAGGAATTATACCGCTGCAAAGGTTTTTCCTTGTACATTTCAAGTTCAGTCCCCTGGTCTTGCTTTTTTGTCCACACGATTTTCCCGGTCCATGTTTTTTTTGTTCGCACCGACAGGATAAAAAATGCAGCCTTTGGGTTTTTCTGCATGAAATACTTGCTGTTTCCCCGGATAAACTGTCCCAGGGTCATGGTGGTCTCATTTACGGCCATGAGGGAATTAATAAAGGTGATATGGGGACCTCCCTCAAGGTTCTGGGTGGCACAGATCCCGATTTTCTCAAGGGGGGCTGTTTCCTTAATATCAAAGGCATTAAACCGTGATTTTGTTATCATCTGATCTCCTTGTCCCGGGAGGTTAAATTCTGTTTACGCTCTTATCAAACCGCTCTGGCAGACAATGTGTTTGTCCACGCCGGATGCCCGGGCCGCCTGTACCAACTCATCCATTTGCGTTTTTTCCACCAGCAGCGTTTTTTCATAGGCCCAGGTGCGACCCAATCGCCTGTATTTATCTTTGGCCAGATTGTTAAAGGCACACAGCTCCCATTGGGCGACCTGGCCGGCAAGCTGTGTTGCAATAAACGCTCCGATGCTGCGAATATTTTCTTTTCGGGCCGTGGCATCGGGAATAATGGGGGTTCGAATCCAAAGCCGGGTGCTTCCGAGCAACCTGGACACCTGTTTCAAATTTTCCAGAATTTTTCGGTTGGAGACGCCGGTGAAAATTTCATGGCGCTTGTCGTCCATCTCCTTGATATCAAAGAGAACCAAATCGGTGCAGGGCAGCAATTGTTCCAGGGTCTTAACAGAACAGTGGCCGCAGGTATCTAAGGCCGTATGAATGCCTTTTTCCTTTAATCCCTTTAACACCTGACCGGTAAACTTCGGCTGCAAACTTGCCTCCCCCCCGGAAAGGGTGACCCCCCCGCCGGAAGCGGAGAAATAGGCCTGGTCCCGGGCAAGCTCCGTGACCAGGTCATGGGCAAGCCATTTCTCCCCCAGAAGAGCCATGGAAAGACTGGGACATTGCCTGGCACAGTCTCCGCACCCCCTGCAGCGGTTCCGGTCAATGACAATGCCGGAAGGCCCTTCTGTGAGAGCCTTTTGGGAGCAGGTGTGGATACAGATTCCGCATCCCAGGCACCCTGCCTTGTTCCAGACCACCTGGGGATGGGGGGAAATGCTTTCGGGGTTGTGGCACCATCCACAGTTCAGGGGGCATCCTTTGAGAAACACGGTTGTGCGCAGCCCAGGTCCGTCCTCCGTGGACATTCTCTGGATGTCCAGAACAATGCCGAAAACCTTCTGGATGTCATCAAAATCTGCCATGGCTGATCCGTTTGATGACTTCATCCTGCAATTCCTTTCCAATACTGGTAAAATAGGCATTATACCCCGTTATTCTTACCAGAAGATGCCGATGGTCCCCCGGGTTCTTCTGGGCTTCCAGCAGGCGTTCCGGGTCCAGCATATTGATCTGCAGGGCGGTTCCCCCGTTTTCAGCATACCCCTTTAAAAAGGCGGTAAACTTATCCTTATGGGCCGAATCCCTTAAGATGGAAGGATTAAAGGTAATGGTGTGGCTGGCCCCGTTGGGAAGGTCATTGATAAAATCGGTAAAATCCCCTGTTTTCTGCTCTTTTTTCCCTCCCAGTACCTTGCCCACGGAATTGGAATTGGCGGTGGGACCTTTTGTATCTGCCCCGTTGGACGGGCAGATGGCATTGGAGAGAAACTGCCCCTGCCGTCTGCCGTCAGGGCTGGCCGCCATGACATGGCCGTCCCCGGCCCAATAATTCCAGCTGAGCATACCCGGCCGAAACTGGCGGCCTGTGGAACGGGTCTTGTGTTTCCAGGTTTCATCGCAAAAAAGTTTCATCACCTTTCTGGCAAGGGAGTCGGCCTCATCATCATCCCGGCCGTACTTGGGAGCCCGGTTTTTTGCCTTGGCCTGGAGGATTTCATGCCCTTCCCAGTTGGCCTTCAGGGCAGAGGTCAGCTCGGCTATGGAACAGATGCGTTCATCATACACCAGATATTTGACGGCCAGAAGGGAATCCACGGTGGTGGCATAGGTAACGGCCTCCAGTGTGGTAAAGCTGATCAGGGCCCCTCCCTGGGTGACATCGCGGCCTTTTTCCATACACCCTGTGACCAGGCAGGACAGATAGGGCGTGGCAAAATAATCGTTTCTCAGGGATTCCGACAGCTCGTAGAGGTCGGCACATTTTTGAATGATAAAGGCGGTCTGGACCCGGAAGGCCTCCCAGAACTGCGCAAACGATTGAAAAGCGTCAGGATCGCCTGTGTCCGGCCCGTCCTGTCGTATTTTTTCTTTTTTCCCGGTCATGGGGTCGATATAGGGATTCAAATCTTTGCCCCGGGTTAAGACCAGCTCCACTGCCTTTAAAAGATTGAGGTTGTTGTCCACGGTTCCGGACCGGTCATTGCCCTGCATGGTATTTTCCAGGCATCCCACAGGCGCATAGTCATGGACATTGGTCTTGTTGATGAGGCGGGAGATGCCGCCCTTTTCCCCCTGCTGAACCATCCCGGCCATTGAGCGCTCGTCAAAATTCAGCAGAAACGGGGCCCCGTCCGCCCGGCTGATCATGTCGACACATTTATCGTACAAAGCTTTCGGGGTGTTCCGGTGAAGTCTCACATTGGGTTTGGGTTCCAGAATGGGAGACAGCTCGTCGATCACTTCCAGCATCATATAGGTCAGATCATTGGTCAAATCCCGGCCGTCCGGCCCCATGCCCGAAAGGGTGACAAGCTGACCATAGCCGGCTGTGATGCCCTGGTTTCCGCACCGGATGGTGGCATCATAGGCCGTGTTGCAATGAATCCAGAAACATTTTAAAATTTCCTTGGCAAAGTTGCGGTCCATGCCGGCAGCTTTTGATCTTTCCCAATAGGGCAGTAGATATTGGTCGATCCGCCCCAGGGACACCCCGGGTCCGGGATAATTCTCATCGCTCATGACCAGCATGTGATTGATCCACAGGGCCTGGATTGCTTCCCAGAAATCGGTGGCCGGTTCCCAGGGCACCCGGGCCAAAATTTGGGCCATCTGCTCCAATTCGCTTCTTCGGGCAGGATCTTTTTCTGTTTCCTGCAATTTCCGGCACACGCGGCTGTATTTTTCAGCCAGGTCTTTTGCCATATGGCTTGAAATCATCATGGCCCGGAGCTGGGCCCCTTTGGGACCCTTCTTTTCCCTTTCTCCCAGGGCCCCGTAACAATCAAAAATCTCCTGATAAATCCCCTTCCACCCGATCTTCAGGGCTTTTTCATGGCCGGGGATGAGATGCCCGCTGGTGGCGCCGCAATTGCCATACCCATGGTCGTGAAAGCGTTTCACCCTGGCCCTCACCCCTTTTTTCCCCAGAATTCGCTTGTTATAGGCAGCCTGTTCCGATTCTGTCAGGCACATGGAGGTCAGAATATTGAATCTGCCGCCGGCAACAAGGTCCCCGGGTAAAATTTCCTGGGGCAGGTGATTGACCATGGCCTCTTTGACAAAGGTTGCCCGCCTTTCTGCGATGCTTTTGACAAAAAAATCGCTGTCCACAGGAATCGTCCTGGCAGCCTGGGCATATCCCCCCCGCATGACATCGAACATCAAATAGGTCTCAGGGACAATATAATAGGTGAATTCGTGGTATTGCAGGTCCCAGGGGGTGCCTGTGGACCAGACAGTGTATTCGTTATTCCATTTGCGCCGGTTCCCCAGAAAATAATAATCCCTGAGCCATTGGACCCTGGGAGAATTTTTGGTTTCCTTGTCTGCAACTGCTTGCTCTTTCTCCATGGAACGTCCCCTTTATTTGTCTAAACTTCTTCTGAGATGTTTTTCACCATGCAAAACGATCTTTTCCATATATTGCCTTGCTGTTTCCGGCTGTTGGTCCCCGATGGCGTGCACCAGTTTTCCATGGTGCGCAAGGACCCAAGGAATCACCGAACCATTGGAAAAAAATTTTTGGGTCAGGCTGGTGTAAAATTGTCTGAGGGAATTTAGCAGTAACGGATACACCAAATTGTCCGATGCAATGGAAACCAGATGGTGGAACGTAAAATCAAGGTCTGCCATCTGGGTCGGGTTGTCAGGGTCTGCCTGGCGCTCAAGGTCAAGGATCTCGTAGAATTGATCCATCTGGGCCCCTGACCTGTTTTTGGCGGCAAGGCCGGCATTTTCAACTTCAAACAGCATGCGCATGTCCAGCATGCTGTTGAGCAGGTTCTCCGAGACCTGGCCATTGCCGTACTCAAACAGGGCCGTCAGGACAAAGAGGGAGCCTTGTTTCCGATAATCATTGATCACAGACCCTCGCCGGGGGGTCATGGTGACAAGGCCCTTTGAGACAAGATTTACCAGGCCCTCATGGACAACCGGACGGCTCACCCCCATCTGCCGGGCCAGATCCCTTTCCGGCGGCAGCCGTTCCCCGATTTTAAAATATCCCGAAAAAATCAGGCGTTCAAATTTCCGGATAAACACATCCCGCAAACTATCGGATTGGATCGGTTCGATCATGGCGCCTCCTTCTTATGGCTGGTGGTAATACCACAATCGCGGGTTTGCCATAAAAAGTCAACAAAAATTTCTGAAACCCCAGGGAGTCTGGGACGGAGGGAATTAACTGACGGGCGATGGCGCCTGTCCCAGAACCTCCCGGATCATTTGGGCAAATTCCCTTTGGACAACGGGTTTTGAGATATAGCCTTGAATCCCCATTTGTCTGCTGTTTTCTTTGTCGATCTGATCACTGAAACCCGTGCAGATAATAACAGGGATATCGGGGCGTATTGCTCTCATTTTCCTGGCAAGCTGAATGCCCGTCATCTCGGGCATGGTCATATCGGAAATGATGACATCAAATTGATCCGGATCTGCCGTGAACACTTCAAGGGCCTCCATGCTCCGGGTTCTGGAGGTCACATGATATCCCAATCGTTCCAGCATTTTTTTGGCCATCTTGACAATGGCCTCTTCATCATCCACCAGGAGAATTCTTTCACTACCGACCTGGATGGGTTCAATGGCATCCGTATCCATGGGTGCTATGACATTCTCTTGTATGGGCAGGTACACATGGATCTGGGTTCCCTTACCCACCTCAGAAGAAACACTGATCTTTCCTTTACAGCTTTCTATGATTCCCTGGACCACTGAAAGACCCAGACCGCTTCCTTTGCCCGTCTCCTTTGTGGTAAAATAGGGTTCAAATATTTTATCCATCATCCCATTGGGAATGCCTGTTCCGGTATCCCTGATTTCCAAAAAGGCATATGGGCCGGCAAGCAGGTCAGCAGGCCCAGAATGGGCGGCATCCGCTAGTATCTGTTCAAGAATAACCGTCAACGTTCCCCCGGATGTCTGCATGGCGTGATAGGCATTTGTGACCAGATTCATGATCACCTGGTGAATCTGGGTGGCATCCGCAACCACCATGCCGCAATCCTCATTTATCTTCGTCTGGATATCGATTGTCTTGGGCAGGGAGGCCTTCAGAAAATTAAGCGCCTCCGCAAGTATGGGTTGAAGTCTGACCGGCTGGGACAGCAGATCCGACTGCCGGCTGAATGCCAGAATCTGCTTGACCAGATCCTTTGCCCTGAACGCTGCGTTCAGGACTTCGGTAATACTGGATTGTTCAGGGCTATCCTGGGGAAGATCCTCTTGAAGCATTTCCGCAAATCCAATGAGCGGATACAAGATATTGTTAAAATCATGGGCAATGCCACCTGCCAGGGTTCCAAGTGACTCCATTTTCTGGGCCTGGCGAAGCCGGGCTTCCAGTTTTTCTTTTTCAGCGGCTGCCTGTTTTCGCCTGCTGATATCCTGCACAACCCCCTCATACCGGAGGATCTTTCCCTCTGGATCAAAATGGGCACGGGTGCTGCTGGATACCCAGATTTCAGACCCGTCCTTTCGCCTTGCCCTGAACTCAAAATTTTCCACTCTGCCGGACGTCTGGAGAAGCTGCTGATATCGCTCTCGATCTTCTGGGTCTGCATAGTACTGGGACGCAATATCTAAAATTTTATCCACCACCTCCTGGGGAGAATCGTACCCCAGCATCTTGGCAAAGGCCGGGTTGACGCTGAGAAACCGCCCCTGGGGAGTGCTCTGGAAAAATCCTTCCACAGCATTTTCAAATATGCCGCGATATTGTTTTTCACTTTCAATTAAAGCGCTCAGATTATTTTTCAGTTTGTCCTGCATGTCATTTATGGCCGCAACAACTTCATCCAATTCATCTGTCCTTCTGAATTTTTTCGGCCGTCGATCCAGATGAAATTTTTCAAATGACCGTCCGAGATCAATACCTCTCAGCCAATTGGAGAGTGAATACAAATGGCGGGTGACCAGATATTGAAAGATCAGCAATATAAATCCGGATACGAGAAATGTCTTGACAGCATTGCCCGCCAAAATGGTAAAGGCTTTGCTGAACAGACGGGCATGGATATTTTCCAGGCCGACAACCACCTCCAGAGAACCGATGGTGATATCTTCTCCCTTATGGGTGTATATCAATGGGAATACGTGGGTCAGATTACGCGTTGACGCGGTGGATCCAACATACCAATCCGTTTCTTCATCCAAATGGATGTATACCTGTTCAATATCCGGCAGGTTCAGAATGCCGTCCAGCTGTGTTTTAATCTGCTGCTCATCATACAGCCAGGCGCTGGTGGCAATACTTTTCAGATAACTCTTCCGGATCAGGACCTGATAATTGTTGATGCGTCTTATATCCACCCTGTAATCGATGTAAAGCTGCAACGCTGTTGTGACAAGGGTGATCAGGGAGCTGAACAATACCAGGGCGATGACCAGGTTATATCCCATCCTGGTTTTCACTGGGAAAGGGCCTTTTTCATTTCATTTTCACGAATGGAGGCAATTTCACCGTTTTCCATCATTTTCTGCAATACCGCCTCAAGTTTCGGGACCAGATCTTTGTTCCGTTTATGGACAAAATGAAACAGGGGCGCTTCGAAAAGCGGCTGACCGATCATATGAATTTGGGATCCTCTGTAATTTTGATGTATTTCGATTTTTCCGGCCTCGAGAACTGCCACCGCCACATCAATACGATTTTTGGCGAGCAATTTGAACAGATGTCGCATATCCCTTGCCAAAACGCGGTTCAATCCCTTTGTTCCCATGTCCGAGTAGCGGATGCCACCGATGATGCCAATGCTCAATCCTTTCAGGTCTTCCCAGGATAGGATGTTTTTCCCAATATTTCTGGTAAAAACCACCCCTTG
>JAHIVS010000212.1 GCA_018816605.1 Pseudomonadota bacterium | reverse complement strand
AATTCTGCCAAGCACATATTCCAGGCGTTTTACCGGCCGTGAAAGAAACATCTGCACAGACCCGTCGGTCAGGTCCCTGGTGAAAATTCTCATGGACAGCATGGCAGCCATGAGCAGCATTCCCATGACAATTGCCTGGAAAATGATCCGGGAAATATGAAAGACGCTTTCAAGTGGCTGGCCGTTGATCACATAATCTGCGGAATAACACCCGCGCATGAGAAAAAGAAGTCCGATCGAGATGGCCAGAAGAAGATAAAAACTTTTGGCCCGCATCTGGTCCGCAATGGTATACCCTGTAATTTTAAGGAGTTGTTTCATGGCATCTTCAGTGGGTGGTTTGGGTTATGTGTTTGACAAAAATATCTTCAAGGCTTTCCCCATGGGCCATTATGGCGCTGATTGAATCTTTTACGACTATTTTGCCCTTGTGCATGATCGCGGCGGTATCACATGTTTTTTCAACCTCCGACAGCAGGTGGGAGTTTAAGAAAATTGTGATGTCTCGGGGGCGGAGGCGGTCGATAATATTTCTGATATCCCTGATACCCATGGGATCCAGGCCGGAAACCGGCTCATCGAGTATCAATAGTTCCGGGGTGCCCATGAGTGCACCCGCAATCCCGATCCGCTGCTTCATTCCCTTTGAATAGCCGGCACTCTTTTCTTTTTCCCGTCCGGACATGGATACGACTTCCAAAACGCGTTCCACCTCAATGCGTGCTTTTTTCCCGGACAATCCCATCAGGGAGGCATGGCGACACAGGTACGCGAAACCGGTAAGGTAAGGGGGAATCATATGCTGCTCAGCGATATACCCGATATTTTTTCGTGCCCTTGTTTCAGAGCAGGCAACCCCTTTGATACGGATGCTGCCCGAAGTCGGCTGGACAAATCCCAGGAGCATCTTGATGATGGTTGTCTTGCCGGCGCCATTTGGTCCGAGCAATGCAAAAAATTCCCCTTTGTTGATCTGGTATGAAACCGCATCCACGGCCTTCAGGCTGCCAAATTTTTTTGTAACAGCATCCAATACAATCATTGTCCTGCTCATTTTTATAGGTTGATTGTTCAAAATACACCCCAGGATTTCTTCCAGGCAAACCATCGCATGTTTTGCAGGGGAAGCTAGGCAGTCTCTCACGGTATGGCACTTTTTTCAAGGCCAATGGAAAGTTTAAATTTTTCCAGTTCTTTCATTGTTTTATGATCCGTAAGATCACATTGGAGGGGGGTGATGGAAATATAATTCTGGGCAACCGCTTTCACATCCGTATCGGGTTGAGACGCCAGGGTATCCATATTGCCGTACCAATAATAAGATCTGTTTTTGGGATCCGTTCTCCTGTCAAAGTTTTTGGACAGGTTGTTTGAGGCCTGCCGGGTGATTTTGACACCCCTGACCTTATCCATCCGGATGTTCGGTCCGTTAATGTTTAAGAAGGTCCCGCCAGGCAGGCCGTAGCCATGGATTTTGTCGGTCAATCGGGCGATAAACTGGGACATGCCCTGATAATCCATGGGGTTTTTTGCTCTGAATATGGACACCGCCATGCTTAAAACACCATTTAATGCGCCTTCCCTTGCGGCGGCTAGTGTGCCTGAATAGTTGATGTTCACCCCGGTGTTGCTGCCCGGATTAATTCCGGAAATGATCAGATCCGGCGGCGGGGAGCAAAGTTCAAACAGACCCAGTTTGATACAGTCTGCCGGGGTTCCTGTAACGGCATAGACCCTGTCTTTAGTGTCCGGGTTTATCTGTGTCATTCTCAAGGGGGCATTCAGGGTGATCCCGTGGCCCACGGCACTTTTTTCACCATCGGGCGCAATCAGAATCACCTGGTGATGGGGTTTAAGAACCTTGTAGAGGGCAAGAATTCCCGGTGCGGCGTATCCGTCATCATTTGTGAGAAGAATTTTCATGATTTTCCATTTGACTATACCTTTTTTAGGGATATATGTAGTGTTATTGGCCGGATCTTGTCAAGGATTAGGTTTGGGGGCGGCATCCCTCCTTGTTCAAGACCGTTTTATCGGGTACTATTTTTTTGTAAGGTCGGGCATGAAAAAAATCAAAAACTAAAAAAACGCCCTTTGGAGGGCAGACAGGGTTTCAGGAGGAAAAAAATGCAAACAACACCCCTTGCGCGTGGGCTGGCGATCAAAAATATGACATTTCGAAACAGGCTTGTGCTTGCTCCCATCACAACCAATTACGGGTCATCCAAAGGGGGTGTCACCCAGGAGACGCTTGGTTTCTACAAGGAACGTTCCAGGGATGTGGGACTTGTAATTGTCGAGGCAACAGCGGTTCAGTCCACGGGGCGTATTGTCCCCTGCAGTCTTGGCCTCTGGGATGACGTACAGATTCCCGGCATGGTCAAATTGGTAAAAACCATACATAAGCAGGGGGCTGTTGCGGTTGTACAATTAAACCACGCAGGGCCAAGGTGCATCCCCCTTAAAGGCAGGCGGCATGGATTTTCACCGTCCGGGGTGGCATTTCGGCCCGATGTGGACCCCATTGCCATGAACTCAGATGACATAGAACAATTGGTAACTGATTTTTCCAGGGCTGCTGTCCGGGCTGAAACGGCAGGATTTGACGGGATTGAGATCCACGGTGCCCACCTCTACCTGCTCAGCCAGTTTTTGTCTCCTCTGACCAATAAAAGGCAGGACCGATATGGCGGTGATGCCAGGGGAAGGGCCACACTGGCCTTGGAAATCCTGAGAAAGGTGCGCAAAAACCTGGGGCCCGGATACCCTGTTTTTTTCAGGATAAATGCCGAAGAAAAAATTCCAGGGGGCCAGTGCCTTGGGGATGCGCTTGTCATCGCCGGATTGCTGGCCGGTGAAGGTGTGGATGTTTTTGATGTTAGCCTGATTGCCCAGGGCGGCTGGAAAACGGTCAATGATAAGACCTTGCTTTCGGGTTCTTCCGCCTTGCCCAATGGTCAGCCTTCCGGTGCAAATGTTGCCCTTGCAGCTGCCGTTAAACAACAGACCCGGCTTCCGGTGATTGCGGTGGGCAAGTTTGGTATCGGCCCGGCAGCGGTTAATGCCGTGGAAAATGAAAAGATTGACCTGATTGCCATTGGCCGCCAGATGATCTGTGATCCCCGGACAGCCGGTAAAATGCTGGCGGGAAATGACTCGGATATCATTGCCTGTGATGAATGTCTGACCTGTTTTGCCACCATCGGAAAAGGTGTTCCCATGGCCTGCAAGGTCAATCATAACCTGCCCCTTTAAAGGAGATCAGGAGGGTATCCATT
>JAHIVS010000025.1 GCA_018816605.1 Pseudomonadota bacterium | reverse complement strand
CCATTTCTCCAAAAGCCCCGCCGGATCCAATATGATCCAGCACCACTTCTTTGCCCTCAGCTTGTTCCATGATCACTTCCACACGGCCTTTGATGATGAGAAATACGGTTTCGCCCACATCATTTTGGGTGATGATGGTTCTTTTCTCCGGATAGTCCAGCTCTTTTGTGACAGCGGCAATGGCGGCAAGCTCGGCTGCGCTCAGGCCGGAAAAAATTTCAATCTCCTTGAGAAGCAGTATTTTTTCCCCAAGGGTTATTTCAGTGGAACTAATTCTCTGGGGATCTTCGGAAGTGCCCTGGGTTTTATTCAAAATCATTTGAACTTCCTTTACAATATGTTTGTTGGTTGAATGTTCCAACGCATTCAATCTTAGGTTTGCATCATGGCGGGTGGGATCATCCTGTATCAGGCCCAGGCCCATGAGAACGTCCACCCAGTCTTCCGATTCCAGCAGACGGGAAAGGGTATCCTTGCCATCGGGATCAAATTTTGGGATTTTTACTATTTTTTTCCCTTCGGCCAGGGCTATTGCAGGCGTTGGGCTTTCAAGCAGGGGGAGCATGGCGTTAAAGGTCTTGCGGTCCAGAATATCGTTTAGCAATTCAATGGCATTGGCTCTTTGCCGGGTGTCAGGGGAAAAAATGCCCCGCCAGGCGGTTTTCATTCGACCGGTCTGGTCATGGATGGCCAGTACCCGGATGATGTTTTCAAGGATCAGGTCTTTTTTTTGCAACAGATGTTCCCTGGCCAGATCCCGCATTGGTTTTTCCGGAAGATGGGTTAAGCTGTCTTCCATGGCAAGGTATGTGTAGCTTTTGTTCAGGTTTTCCTTGGCAAACATCAATATTCCGAATTCTTTGATGTCAAGGGTTTCCAGGAGTGCAAACAAGCCCCTTCGAATCCTGGTGCTGGGAAGCCCCAGGGATTCAACCAGCAGCTTATGGTTCTGGAATTCGGATGCCTTAATTTTTTCCTTGGCAAATTCATGGATGGGATCTGTATTGTCGCCCAAAAGCAGGATGGCTTTTTTCAGGGAGACATCGTCATTGATTTCCAGTGCATCCAAGGCCGCGCTTCTGACATCCTGCCGGTTATAGGAAAGATAGGAAAAGATAACGGTATTTAATTGTTTGGCCTTCAACCTGGACAGGGCAATGATAATATCGGGAATGATGGGATCAATATTTTTTTCGGATAATATATCCAGAAGGGGATCAATATATTTTGCGTCATTGCTTAAGCCTGCACTGACAATTCCCGACTGCCGAAGCGCTTGGTTGTCTGCCAGAAGCCAGGATCTGATCATGGGGCGGTGTTGTGCGGGATTTCTTGAACACAGACAGGCCGCTGCAAACCCACGGACAACAGGGTGCTCGTTTTCAATATAGGGGGTTAAATCCACGCCTTCGATGGCCTTAAACCCATGTTGGCAGATCAGTTTTAATATGGCAATGGTGACCTCGGGTTGTTCAGGATCTAAAAATTGTGCCAATTTTTTGGCAGCCTCTGCATGGGATTCCGGGGAGATCATCTTGATGAGGGCTACTTGGGTTAGCGAGTCCTGTTCTCTAAGATTGTTGAGTATATGAAGATCCAATTGTTTTGGAGAAAAATTTTTCAACAGCCGGCCATACCAGATGGCATCTTTCCCCCTGGCGGACAAAAAGGAGGTTTCCAGGTCGGCCAAGACTTTCTCCTGCTTGAAAATACTTCCCAGCTCCTCCTTGTCAAGGCTCTTGATATCCAGAAGGTTATTTGAAATAAGGTCCTTGAGGATCATGGCATATTTGGATTTTAAGATAATGGGTGCAGCCATCCAGGCCAGCATAAACGGCAGGGCCACAAGGCTTAGATACCGGGGATGGAAAAAAGAGCTTGAAATCAGAATCAGGGTAGAGCCTGTAAATAGCGCCATCCTTACCACGGTGCCCCTGAGGAAAGGCCGGATCATATTCCGGTAGGAGGCGGGAAAAAGTCCGATCAGAATGGAGTTTGCCGGCATATTGATGGTGGTGCGGATGACATTGGTGGACATCCGTGCATACATGGCTGAAAACAGATCAAATCGCAAAAGAAATGCTAGAAATGCGATCATATAGTTGGCGGGGTGGAACATCAGGGCCACGGGCAGGCCCCATCGTCCGTATATTCTGCCCACAAAGAGCAGGATGATCAGGCTGATGGTATACAAGCCTCCCCTAAAGTATCCGAAGAACTGGATCATGGCGGATTCCGAGGCGAATTGATCGTTTATGGCATAATTAAACTGATAATTCATAATGGGAATGACCACATTGGGCATAAAGGTCAGGACCAGGACAATTTTAACGAGCACTGAGTCCTTGAGCAGGGGGTATACATCCTTGAGTTCCTGGATCATGGAAGGTTTCTGCTTGCCGGTGGCGCTTTCTTTTGCAGTTTTTTCCGGAAAAATCAGGGTGGGGTAGCTCCTGCCCATTGCCTCGACAAGGGCAGTTCCCATGAGGGTGGTGCCAAGATACAGATACAGCAGGTTGTCCAGGTTAAAGAGTTTTGCAAAATATGGGGTGCCGACGCTTCCCAGAATGAGTCCGATTACCCCGCCTGCAGTCAAGAGAGGGAACAGACGTTTGGACTGACGCATGTTGAAAAGATCGTTGCACAGATTCCAGAACAGCATGGCCTGGAGCAGTTCAAATTGACTTTTCAGCATGAAAAGCAAAGGGTATAAAAGCTCAATTCCAAAGGGGATCAGCAGTCGGATAAGGGTTACGGAGATACCCGAAAAAATGAACACATAGGACAGCAGTCTTGCACCGGACATTTTGCTCAGGAAGGCCGTTAAAATGCCGGTAATAAAAAAGGTGACCACGGCATTGATCATATTGACAATGGGCAGGTATTCGACGCCATATCGTTTCAGGAAGGCTGTTTCAGCATAGTTGTTTAAAATGATACCCGAACTGCGGATGATAAACAGCAGGATGGCCGTCCATAGCAGGAGACTGATCTCTTCTTCATATATTTTCAGCAGGCTTAAAATTTTTGTGCGCATCAATTTATCTCCCGGACAAGCCTGAATCCGGTTGTCGAAAATCTAGCACCCGGGTGGGCATAGGTCCGGTTGGCGCTCCGAAGATAGTAGCCGTATTTATACCAGCTTCCCCCCCTCCGGACACGGGAATCAGAATCCACGGGGTTGTAATTTGCCTCGCCTGCACCAGACTGGAATTGGCCATATTTGTCGGAACACCATTCCCAGACATTGCCGTGCATATCATAAAACCCCCAGGGGTTTGGGGGAAAACTTTTGACCGGTGCAGGTCCGTTGATGTCAATTTTCATGGCAGTTAGAAAAGGGATGCATTCTTTATCTTTTTTGGGGTTATTGGCATACATGGCCTTGGAACACGCAATGTCATCTCCCCAGCTGTAAGCCGTTTTTGTGCCGGCCCTGCATGCATATTCCCATTCCATGTCCGTTGGGAGACGGTAGACCCCTGTATTTTGCGCGTTAAGCCTGTCGATGAATCGGATACAATCATAATAGGATACCTGGGTGACAGGCATATCATCGGTCCCTTTTCGTTTTTTGAACCATTCTTTTCCCATGAGTGCCCGCCATTGTTTCAGGGTCACTTCCGTGTCTTGCAGATAATAGGCCGTCTTGATGTTTACGGTCCCATGGATTTCATCAGCATCCCGATAGGGTTCTGTCTTTGGGCTGCCCATCAGAAAACTGCCTGGTTCAACAAGGATAAAGGTCATCTCTAGATTGTTGGTTAGTGTTTTTTCTTGTGCTGTGGCAGACGCGGGAACCCAGACCAAGATCAAAAGAAAAACCAAAAATCCCCGGGCCATCGGCTTGGGATATCTTGAATTAAAAAAGGACGATGAATTCATGATGGTTCCCTATATCTTTGAATATGAATCTGGTCAATATCTTTGCCAAAGGAAAAATGGGTCAGTTCATCCAATGACAATTTGTCGGTTTTGTCAAGGAGAAAAAAGAAAGGTACCCCGAGCCCCTCCCCTTCATGTTAAAGCTTCTTTCATCCATTTTTTGATGATATTCCGGTCCTTTTCATCCATGGAAGTGATGCTGAACCGGGTTGCGGGGAAACCCTGTTTTATTTCAGTGGAAATGCTTTTTGCATACATGTCAGCAAAACAATGGGCATTAATACAAAAATCAAATTTAAGTTTAATGTCTGTGAACAGGGCGATGGGCAACCGGGTTGTCGCATAAATGCTGCCTTCATCCATTGCGATGGTTTCACCGAGTATGGGAATGGGGCTTATGCGTTTTTCGTGGATGGTCCAGCATTGAAAGGGAAGCTTTATGGCAAACTGGGTGTCCGGGAGGATGGATGCCTTGAGTGCAACGCTGTAATCTTGCGTCTTGATGGCGGAAACAGAATAAAAAACCAATGGTTTTTTTATGCCTTTCATCATGATGTGCTGGGGAGGCATGACCGTTACCTTGTCCGTGACCAGGTTGTGGGTGGATTGTCCGATGAGCACCTGGCCGCCGATGCTGTTGGATTCTATGCGGGATGCCCGGTTTACGGCATCCCCTACGATGCCGTATTTCATCCTGAGTTCTGAACCGATATTTCCGACAATAACGTTGCCGGTATTAATGCCGATGCCCATTTCAAGGGCCGGGTATCCCGATGCAATCACCTCTTTGTTTAAGATCTCCAGGCAGTTTTGCATTTCAATGGCACAGGCAATGGCCCTTTCCGGGTCATTGCCATGGTTTTTTGGGGCGCCGAATACTGCAAGAATCGCATCTCCGATGATTTCATCGATTATGCCGTCGTATTTAAGTATGATTCTGGACATCTTTTCCAGATACCGGTTGAGCAATTGGACCATTTCTTCAGGATCCCGGGTCTCTGAAAGACTGGTAAATCCCCTCAGGTCCGACATCAGAATCGTCACCACTTTTCGGGTTCCCCCAAGCTGGTGTCCCCCGGGAGAGGTAAGAATTTCTTCCACCACTGTTTTGGAAAGGTAGCGCCCAAATGTTTCTTTTATAAGGCTGACCAGGTGCAGGCGTTCCTCGGAAACCGTTATGATCTGTCTGAGCATGGCCGCCCTTGAGGTGACAATGGTTCTGATTTCATCCGGGGAATCATCCGGCAGGTCTATCTTGCCGGCTTTGGAGTAATCTTTCTGAATCTCTTTATTGGCGGCTGCCAGTGATTCAAGTGGGGTAATTATCTTGTCCGTGAGAAATTTTTTCAAGGTCACCATCATAAAAAGAATAATGATTCCCACAAGAAAGATGATTCGGATGGCATACCAGAACAGATCTGCCGGACCGGCATCCTCGGTGAACCACCTGTAGAAAAGGGAATAAACAAGCAGAACCGCCTCTATAAAGAGAATCCGCCAGAATACACCCCTTAACAGTATTTCCCTGACCCCGTTTTTTTTTACCATTTGATTTAATTTTTATCCTCAAGATAGTCGAAAATCCGACAAACGCCGGGGGGTTTTATCCACAGAGGCTATCGGGCTTTGTTATGATTTAAGCTTATGTTCTATGATATTTGTTTCTTCCTTACAAGCCTCAAAGAAAGATATCCTAATCCTTTGTGCCGGTGAGAATGGGGATACTGTGGCAAACCATGAAAGGCAGCCGATTGTGACCCAGAGTGTATGGGAGGCTGGAAGCTTAAACATGTTTCCAGGAAGATGCATGTCCATTGGAAAAAAATGGAGGCATAAAAAAAATACAGCATAATTTTCCCCGAGTCTCTTTAAAAAAAGGTCCTAAAAACAAAAAAAACAGGGAGTAAATATAAAAAAGTTCCCAATTAATATGAAAAAAAAGTAACAAATCAACCGGCAGAAGAGGATGATCCAAGCAAAAACACCCTGACAAAAGCGGAAGAAGGCTGGATAGAATTGGAATGTCAGAATTCTTTAGTGCCTGGCATGTGTTTTGCTTATTTAACCTGGCATTCCAGATGAGTGTCAGCAGTAAATTGAGAATTGTGGCTGGGGTTAAGGCAAAGCAGCCCAAAACGGTTAAGGATAAAAAATGGCGGATAATACAATTTCTCAAAATCCTGTCGGGGTGGTGGGCAGTCTTACCGGCCAGGCCCAGGCAGTTTCGGAATCAGGGACCCGGAATCTTTCCATTGGCAGCGATATTTTTCAGGGAGATACCCTGATCACACAGCAAGCCAGCCAAATGGAAATCAATTTCATAGACAACACTTCTTTTTCCCAGGGAGAAAACAGCCAGGCAACCATCAATTCCTATGTTTATACTCCCGGGGATGCCTCTGGTTCTGATCTTTTGCTGGAGATGACAAAGGGGGTTTTCCGGTCGGTGACCGGCGAAATCGCCAAACAAAATCCGGATAATTTTAAATTGCAATCCCCCATGGCCCTGATCGGTATACGGGGAACGGCCACGGTGCACACAGTCGGGGAACTGGTCGAGAAGCACGGGGTCGAGTCCATCGGAGAGGGACATGTTCTTGTCGTTCAGGATTCCCAGGGTAATATTCAGTTCATCAGTGTGTCCGGGAAAATATTTGACATGTACAAGGACACGCCCATTCAACCGCCCAGGGACATGACCGAATCTGAGTTACAACAATATCACCAGATGGCACCCAGCAGTAATGACGGACAGGGCCAGGAAAGTACCCCTGGAGAAGGTGGAGAAGGTGGAGAAGGTGGAGAAGGTGGAGAAGGTGGAGAAGGTGGAGAGAATCCACCCCAAGAGCCGGAAGCATATGAATCTCCGGAGGCCCAGCTTTTATCAGGAAAGCTTGCTGTTCTAGGTGTCCTTTCGGGGGCTGGTCCCACGGCTGCTCCGGTTTTTTATGCCGCGAACACCCAGGCCCCAAAGGGGACGGGCGCTTTTGGTTCCAAACCTGTCGTTCCAACCACTGATAACCAGCTGTCTCCGACCAACCAGGAGCCAGTTGCAGCAGATGATACCGGCATTACGGATGAAGATACGCCTGTGATGATAGATGTGGTGGCCAATGATACGGATGTTGATGGGAACAGTCTGACTGTTTTGGGGGCAACCAACGGCAGCAAGGGAAGTGTTGTGATCAACAGTGACAATACCGTGACCTATACGCCGGACTTAGATGCCACTGGCGAGGATTTTTTTACCTATACGGTGAGCGATGGCCATGGAGGTACGGATACAGCCAAGGTAACCCTAACGATCAATCCGATAAACGATGCGCCAGTTGCAGCAGATGATACCGGCATTACGGATGAAGATACGCCTGTAATGATAGATGTG
>JAHIVS010000211.1 GCA_018816605.1 Pseudomonadota bacterium | reverse complement strand
CATGTCAGGCTTTGGCATTGATGTCACGCAATTGATGATATCTTCCGGATGGGCAGCCCCAAAGGCTGAAAATAAAAACTTATCCAATAAAGATGCCTTAAGCTGGGTGAGTGGCCTAATCCTGCTTGCCTGAAAGTCATAAGTCAATAAAGGGGTGTCACCAGTTCGGCACCTGTGCTGTGTTTTTAAAATGGTATTTGCATGGAAAAGGAAGATCCCAAGCCCAATGTTCGAACCATTAAAAAGAGGAGTCAGTATGGGAAAATTAAAAGAAGTGGAAAAGGCCGAAATCACGATACTGGTTGATAATTATTCCGATCTTTTCCTTTCTGATACACATGTGATCAAGCGGATGAAAGTTTTGCCTCCCGGTGCCCCCATGTCAGAGCCTGGATTATCGTACCTCCTTAAACTGCATTCAGGTTCGGAAACACATACCTTGCTCTTTGATACAGGGATTTCCGGATATTGTCTTCTTCATAATGCCAAAATGCTTGTGTCCAGCAAGGCGGTTTTGATGGGAGAGGTAAGTGCAAGATTTGAGGATGTAGAAGCCGTCATTTTGAGTCATGGCCATTTTGACCATTGCGGCGGTTTGCCGGAAGTTTTAAATGCGGTCAACAAAACCCTGCCCGTGTTCCTGCATGCAGGTGCATTTGTTCCCCGGCGTGTTGAGGTTATGCCTGAATTCAAAGTTGATCTGCCTGGGATGGATGAGAAAATGCTTCTAAAAGCAGGCGCCGATTTGAAAAAAATAGAGGGTCCGACAACCATTGCTGGCGGGCTTATATTGTTATCCGGAAATGTAAAAAGACAAACTGACTTTGAAAAGGGTATGCCTGGCGCAGAAGCAAAAATTGGCGATGGGTGGATACCGGATCCATTTCACGATGATCAAGGCATCGCCATCAATGTAAAAGGGAAAGGTCTGGTCGTGATTGGCGGATGCTCCCATGCTGGAATCATTAACACAATCAAACATATCCAACAGGAATCTGAAATCAACGATGTCCATGCTGTTATGGGCGGATTTCATCTTTCAGGAGAAAACGAGAAGCTTATGGATCCCACAATAAATCAAATGAAAGCAATTGATCCGGATTATATCATCCCCATGCATTGTACCGGATGGAAAGCAATAAACCGGTTTGCCCAAGAAATGCCTGATAACTTCATATTGAACAGTGTGGGGACGACCTATATATTTCAATAGTCTGGTTGATGCCTGCCTGGGCCGATCCTGAATCCGACGCTTGGCCTCTTGTCCTTGAATTTAAAGGCCGTACGTTGAATGGATCCAAGGTAAAGGGCACGGATTTTTGATGGCAGTTTTCAAAAGGGGCGACCGGGACAGGGTTTTTCTTATTTTTGTCCGTTTTATCTTGGTTTTTTCGATCATTTTTTCGCCAAGGGATTTGATTTTAAGGCCATAGGGGGCAGAAAAAAGCGGCTGAAACCCGAAGGTGTCAACCGCTTTTTTTTAAAAGAGGGTTTATGGGGGAAAACGGGGGTGGTAATTCGCCGGCTAGATTCCCAGATATGCTTTTTTTATATTTTCGTTGGACAAGAGATTCTCACCGGTATCGGTCATGGTGATCACCCCGTTTTCCATGACATATCCCCTGTGGGCTGCCTTGAGGGCAAGATTGGCATTCTGCTCCACAATAAAGATGGTGGTATTCTGTTCTTCGTTGATTTTTTTAATTATGCTGAAGATCTGTTTGATAATGATGGGGGCAAGACCCAGGGAGGGTTCATCCAAAAGCAGCACCTTGGGTCTGCACATGAGCGCCCTGGAAATGGCCAGCATCTGCTGCTCGCCGCCGCTAAGCGTTCCCCCTGCCTGGTTTCTCCGGTTGGCAAGGATGGGAAACAACCCATAGACATAGTCCATGTCCGATTTTATTTGGTCGGTATCGTTGCGCAGGAAGGCACCCATATCCAGATTTTCCGCAACGGTCAGGTAGGGGAAAATTCTGCGGCCTTCTGGCACCTGGCAGATGCCCAGTTTAACGATCTCATCCGCAGGCAGATGGGTGATATCTTTTCCCTTGAACTCAATGCTGCCCCGTTTGGCCGGCACCACCCCGGAAGTGGTCATCAGGGTAGTTGATTTCCCGGCCCCATTGGCGCCGATCAGGGAGATGACCTCTCCTTCGGTCACCTCGATGTTGATGCCTTTGAGGGCATGGATATTTCCATAATAGGTATGTACATCTTTTAATTTAAGCATCTTCAGAATCATCTCCCAGATAGGCTTTGATAACTTCCGGATTTGATTTGACCTCTTTTGGCGTTCCTTCGGCAATTTTTTTGCCATAATCCACCACATGTATCCGGTCGGAAAGACTCATGACCAGCTTCATGTCATGTTCAATCAGTAGAATAGACAGGTCTTCATTGTCTCTCAGCCAGATGATCAGATCGTCCAGCTCTTTTGTCTCCTGGGGATTCATGCCGGCAGCCGGCTCATCCAGCAGCAGGAGAAAGGGGTCCGTGGCAAGGGCCCGGGCAATTTCAAGACGTCGCTGGGCCCCATAGGGCAGGTTGACCGCCATTTCATTAACATATTTTTCCAGGCCTATTTTTTCCAGGATTTCATAACTGGCATAGATTGCCCGTTTTTCTTCAGCCTTCTGGCCGGCCGGCCGCATCATGGCTCCGAAAATGCCCGCGTTCATCCTGCAATGCCGCCCGATCATCACGTTTTCCAGAACCGTCATGCCCTGGAACAGCCGGATGTTCTGGAAGGTTCTGGCAAGACCTCTTTCGGTCACCTGGTTGGGTTTGAGCCCCTTGAGCGTCCGGGAGGATTTGCCGGGAGGCGTGATGGTGACCTCTCCTTTTGAGGGTTCGTAAATGCCGGTGATACAATTGAAAAATGTTGTTTTCCCCGCACCATTGGGGCCGATGAGCGCTGCGATCTGTCCTTTTTCAATGGCAATATTGACATTGTCCAGGGCTTTAAGTCCCCCAAAGGTCATGGTGAGGTTTTTTACATTGAGTATGGGTTCCATAAATTTATTCTTCTGCTTTTTTAAATTTATATGTTTTACGTACGCTCTTGATCAGCCCGTCGGGTTTAAATACCATGACAATGACCTGGAGTGCCCCGAAGACCAGCATTCTGTATTCGGCGACCGCCCGCAGGTATTCCGGAAGCAAAATAAGCACCAGGGCTCCGGCAATGACCCCGATGGCCGATCCCATACCGCCGATGACCACCACGCACAAAATGGTGATGGATTCCCAGATGGTAAAGGACATGGGGTTGATGTAGGAGGTTTTGGCCGCAAAGACCACTCCGCCGATGCTGGCCCAGGTGGCTCCCAGGGCAAAGGCGGTCAGCTTTGTTTTTACCTTGTCGATTCCCATGGCCTGGCAGGCGACTTCATCGTCCCGCAGGGCGATCCATGCCCGCCCGAGCCGCGAATTTTCCAGTCTGCCCACAAAAAAGATGGTCATGAGCACCAGGGCGATCACAATAAAATAGATATAAATAACAGTGCCATGCTGACCCAGGTCAATGCCGAAGAAATTGGGGGCTGGGATATTGGAGATCCCCCGGGGACCATTGGAAAAATCATTCCAGTTTTCCATGATGATCCGGATGATTTCACCAAATCCCAGGGTGACGATGGCCAGGTAATCCCCCCGAAGTCTTAAGACCGGGTACCCCAGAAGGGTGCCGAACATAAATCCCAGGACTGCAGAAATGGGAAGTGCCACCCAGAAACTGACCCCGAAATGCAGGTTCAACAGGGCATAGGCATAGGCGCCCACGCAGTAAAAAGCCACATATCCCAGGTCCAGGAGTCCTGCAAGCCCCACAACAATGTTTAAGCCCAGGCCCAGCATCACATAAACAAGAGCGGATATCATGATACTGGTATGGTACATGGGGAAAACAAAGGGATAGATCAGGAAAAAGAGGGCCAGGACCAGCAGGAAAGGTATCCGGAACCGATCGTTTTGAAGGAGCCTGTGAACCAAGGGAATATCATCCGAGGTCTCGGTTTTTTGTTTGGTTTCTTTGAGAGTAAGAAAATAATTCCATGTCAGGGAGGCGAAAAAAGTACCGATACCGATCCAGAAAAGATAACTCCACCTGAAAATGACAACCTGCTTTATGGTGTTGACTTTTATGACCATGATGGGAAAGGT
>JAHIVS010000024.1 GCA_018816605.1 Pseudomonadota bacterium | reverse complement strand
ACTTTAACTTCTTTTCAACCTAAGAACATATCAGTTCAGGTGCATGAAAATGCTTAATAGGGAACACCTGTGAAAATCAGGGACGGGCCCGCCGCTGTAATTGGGGACGAACGCTTTTCTCACGCCACTGTCAATTGTAAATTTGATGGGAAGGCAAAAGCTACTAGGAAGATCCAAGAGTCAGAAGACCTACCTGAAATGTTGCACACCCTTCGAGGACGAAGGGGTGTTTTTGGATCTTGGATGAAGCAAAGGGATACTCCGGATCGATTTTTTAAAATCGGTCCGGAGTTTTTTTTGTCCAAGACCCAGGCATTTCAAGCCTGATCCACGGCGGGTTGTTTTTTGATTTTGGGTTCTCCTTTGGGAGAATTCATCAAACACCAAAAGGGAGGCTTGCAATGAAACAACATCAGCTCAAGATCTTTAAGGTATCCACCCCAACATTAGTGAACGATAAAGAACCCGTCTATTTGGTTCGGGAAGGAAAATTTTTCAGAACCGTCTTCCACCCCAGGGGCCATAGCGATCAGCCAGACTATGACCTGGGAAATGATGGCCGTATCTACCGGACAGAAAATCATCCCCAGGGGTTTGGGCGCCTGCCGGATTATGAATTTGGACGAGATATGAAATTATATCGAACCCCACATCACCCGGACGGAGATAAAAAGACACCGGAATTTGAGATGGCCGATTAATCACCTTAAACAAATTGGGAACTGAATGTGAAAACAAAAAAAAATAGGGGCAGGATCATTTTTCCGGCCTTCTGTCTGGGGTTTGTCTGGCTGTACGCCATCACCTGCTTTGCCTCCTCCAATGGGGTAAAAGATTCCTTAAACAATGATCTGGGGCTTGGAGCTCCGCCCACAAAGGTGGTCTGTCTGGTGCCAAGTGCCAGTGAAATTTTGTTTGAAATCGGGGCAGAAAAAACCATTATCGGCCTGACCTATCACGATGCCACCCTGGAAGGAGCAGCAGACAAAATAGTTGTGGGTGGATTTTTCATGCCCTCGGTTGAACGAATAAAAGAACTCCAGCCGGATTTGATTATCCTGGCCCCTTTTCACAAGCAGATCATGGAAGATTTAAAAGAAAGTGGCATCCCCCTCTTTGTTTATGAAACCCAAAGCATTGAGACATCCCATGAAAATATTCTGACCCTGGGAAAAATATTTGACCGGGAGGCTCAGGCCCGGCAGGTGGTCAAAAAAAACCGTCTGGAAATAGCGCACATCCAAAAAAAACTGGCCCGGGCCGTCCCCAACAAGCGAAAACGGGTGATCCGTCTCATGGGCCGTGACAAAATCATGACCCCGGGGAATACCTCTTTCCAAAATGAGTTAATTCGTTTGTCCGGCGGTATTCCGCCGGACTTTGGAAAAGAGGGCAGCGTGATCGAGGTGAGCCAGCAGGAGTGGATCGCCTTTAATCCCCAGGTGATCTATGGCTGCGGCAATGACCGGCAGGCGGCAGAGGCCTTTTTTTCACAACCGGAATGGAAAGAGGTGGATGCCGTAAAAAATAATCAGATCTATTATTTCCCCTGTGAACTCACCTGCAGGGCATCCACCCATTCAGGCTATTTTGTCTCCTGGCTTTCTTCCATGATTTATACCGACCAGTTTGCAGATCCGGCCAATGAAATTCTGCCGAACAAGATCACCCGGTCACGCCCCATCCGTCTGGATCTGGAGTATGTTCAGTCGGCTGTGATCAACTCTTGCGATATTTATGATTTTGCCAACAAGACCCTGGTGGTGGATTTCAAACGGCCCCAGACCATTGTGTCCACCCTTGAAGGTCAGCGGGACAATATTTTGACTGTGGGCAATCACTATTCACCCCCTCCCACCTGGGGGCCGGGACATGTTCTTGGGATTGATGATATCCGCACCCGAATTTTAAGGGCCAATGGCAAAGAAAAACAGACCACCTCTTTTTTAATGACCGGTGCAGACATGGACAACATGAGTGTGACTCAAAAGACCTTCAAAGAAATGAAGGTGACGGCGCTTATCACGGCCGGGGTTCTGTCCAATGCGGTTCGCATGTCAAAGGATGAGGGGCAGTTCTACGAACCCGGCACCATCAACATTATTCTTCTGACCAACATGAAATTGTCCAGACGGGCCATGACCCGGGCCATTATTGCGGCCACGGAAGCCAAGAGTGCAGCCCTCGCGGACATGGACATCAGAAGTTCCTATACCCCCCTGGTAAATCAGGCCACGGGAACGGGAACCGATAACATTCTGGTGGTGCAGGGAGAGGGAAGAGCCATCGAAAATGCCGGGGGTCATTCAAAAATGGGGGAGCTCATTGGAAAAGCGGTCTATGCCGGGGTGAACGAGGCAATTCTGAAGCAGAACAAAATCACTTCCAACCGTCATATTTTCCAGCGTCTCAAGGAAAGAAAAATCTCCTTGTACAGCCTTGCAACCGGTGTAACCTGCGATTGTATGCTTCAGAAGGGTATCACAAAAAATAAGTTTGCCAGCATTGTGGAGCACCTGGTGCTTGAGAAAAAATATGCCGCATTTTTAGAATCCGCCCTTGCCCTGAGTGATGCTTACGAACAGGGGTTGATCCGGGATTTAAGTTTTTATCATCAATGGTGCCGAACCATTGCCTCACAGATTGCCGGACAGGAGGTGAAAAAAATCCAGGAGTTCATTCAGGACCCGCAAATACCCCGGGTTCTTAAAATAGCCCTGAACACCATTTTTACCGGTGCCCTGGAACAGGTGACCCATGAATAAACGGACCCTGAACAGGTGTGCCCTGAACAGGATAATACGCCTGCTGGTTGTTGTACTCGCTTCGATGGGGGCTCAAGTTTCGGCAACCCCGGCCGTCCATCGGGTGATCTCTCTTTCCCCCATTATCACCGAGACCATCTATCTTGTGGGGGCCGAAGGAAAGCTGATTGCCGATACCACCTATTGCAACACCCCAAAAGCGGCACAATTCAAAGAAAAAATCGGGTCGGTCACCCAGATGAATGTTGAAAAAATTATCCGCCTGCAACCGGATCTGGTGATTGCCAGTGCCCTGTCCCGGGAAAAACAGCTCAAAACCTTAGAAGGGCAATCCATCCCCATCCTTCGGGCCCCAAATCCGAAAACCTTTGAACAGATGTGCGAAATGACCCTCATGATCGGAAGAACATTGGGACAGGAACCGGCTGCCCGAATCATTGTGGACAGGGCTCAAAAACAGGCCAACCAAATTCTTGAACGGACAAGGAACCTTGCCAAGCCCAAGGTTTTTTTGCAGATCGGGCTCAAACCCCTTCATTCTGCCAACCGAGAGATGTTTATCAATGAATACATCCGGTATGGCGGGGGGATCAACATTGCAGAAAATGAATCTTCAGGTATTTACAGCAGGGAAAAGGTGATCCGGGAAAATCCCGATGTTATTCTCATTGCCACCATGGGAAGTTCCAAACGCGCCGGGGAACTTGAACGAAAAAAATGGATGGCTTTTAAGAGTATTGATGCGGTGAAGAAAAACCGGGTTTATGTACTGGACCCTGAAATGATCTGCAGTCCCACCCCTGATACTTTTGTTGAGGGCCTGGGGGCGGTGTTACCCCTGCTTCATCCCCAGATCCCATGGGGGATTCAATGAACTATCGGGTCAAAAAATGGGGAATGGTCCTTTTGGGACTTTCAGCCCTTGTGGCGGCAGTGGGGCTTCTAGCCCTGTGCACCGGTAGTGCCGGTATTCCTCTAAACAAAATTCCCGGCATTCTGATGGGGGGAAAGGAGACGGCAGGATACAGTATTCTCATGGGGATCCGGCTGCCCAGAATTTTGCTGGGAATGGGCATCGGCGGCGCTCTGAGCCTTGCCGGTACCCTTCTCCAGGGTATGTTCAGAAATCCATTGGTGGAACCCTACACTCTGGGTATTTCCGGCGGGGCCTCCCTGGGGGTTTGTGTCAATATCCTCTGCCAGTTTTATGCCGTCATCGGGATCATTGCCTATCCTCTGTCCGGGTTTATCGGGGCCAGTCTGGTGATTTTCCTGGTTTACCACCTGAACCGGAACCACCAGAATGTCCGGTCCAACCGGATGCTGTTAACCGGGGTGATGATCTCCTATGTCGCGTCTTCACTGGTGATGCTGCTCATGGCTCTGTCCAGAACCGACGACCTCCAGAGCATTGTTCTCTGGATCATGGGATCTTTGGATGAACCCGATACCACCCTGATCGGTATTTGCTGTGCCGGGTCCATTGTCGGCCTGTTTGTCTCCTATTTTTTCTGCATGGATCTGAACGCCCTGGCGTTGGGGGATGAAGAAGCGGGCAATTTAGGAATCAACACCCCGAGGACCAAAAAAATTTTGTTTATCACCGCCTCCTTTTTAACGGGCCTGAGCGTGGCCGTGGCCGGTATCATCATGTTTGTGGGGCTCATTGTTCCCCATTTTGTCCGCATGATCACAGGCCCGGACCACAGGATTCTGCTGGCGGCCTCGTTTCTTTCAGGGGCCGCCTTTCTCACGTTGTGCGATGTGATTGCCCGGGTGATCATCGCCCCCCTGGAACTTCCCGTGGGGGTGATCACCGGGATCATCGGCGGGGTGATGTTTATCTGGGCCCTTTCCAGAAAGCAGGTGACTCTGTGAAGATCGAATTGGAGAAAAAAAAGCCGGTGCTGGAGATCCAAAACTTAAATTTTTCTTACAAGCAGAAGATCATCCTCAAAGATATCTGTTTTTCCGTTTTTCCCGGTGAATTTGTCTCAATCATCGGGCCCAACGGCTGCGGTAAAACCACCCTGATCAAAACGATTTTAACAAGCGTTGTGCCCCGGACCGGCAGTATCCGAATCCTGGGCCAGGAGGTGAACACCCTTTCCAACAAAGCCCTGGCCCGTCACCTGGCCGTGGTGATGCAAACCATTGATCCTGCAGCCATGACGGTCAAAGATTATGTGCTCCTGGGCCGGCTGCCCTTTTTTGAGCGGTACCAGTTTTTTGAAAGCCAGAAAGATCTGGCTATTGCTCAACGCTACATGGAACTGACCGGGGTTGCAGACCTTGCAGAGGCCAGAATCAATGAAATCAGCGGAGGAGAACGGCAACTGGCGGCCATTGCAAGGGCATTGACCCAGGAACCGACCCTGCTGGTTCTGGATGAACCCACGGCCCACCTGGATATTACCCACCAGGTCCGGGTCCTCAACCTTGTCAACACCCTGAAACGTCAATTGTCCCTGACCATTCTCATGGTGCTCCATGACCTGAACCTGGCCGCCGAGTATTCCGACCGTCTGGTGCTCCTGGACAGGCATAACGGCCGAATTTTTAAGGCCGGCACCCCGGAACAGGTGTTGACAAAGGATTCCATCCAGGCGGTGTATCAAACAGGTGTTGAGGTCAGACCCAACCCCATATCCCAAAAACCCTGGGTGTTTTTAATCAATTCCCATGCACAGGAAGGTAAACGCCATGAACCCTCAATTAATGGCAGATAAATTGATCATCTCAGCATGGCCGGGATGGATGTGAAGCCCGGATCCAACGGACTTTCCAGCCGGATTTCCATCCGGGGCGGCGGCGGGTCCGGTTCTGTCCTGATTCTTGTGGATGGCAGGCCCATGGGCACCCCGCAATACGGTGGGGTGGACCTGGGCAGCATTCCCATTGACATTGAAACCGAATCCGGCCGGATAACGCCCGATGCAAATGGGCAGACGACCCCATCCCAAACTCCCCAGGGGGTTTACTTTTGAGGGATTGGCAGCAATCTTTTTTACAGCGGCACGGGGGATGCAAACGAGCTTCGTTTCGGCACCCTCCTGGAACACAGCCAGGTGGACCACACCCTTTCGGGAGATCACGAGCGGGCTCTGGCATCCCTTGACGGGGTCTATACGGCACGGTTTTCCCCCTTTATTCTGACCGCAGGCCTCAGGTCCGACTATACCAGCGATTTTTATTTTTCCCCCGGCGCCAATGGCGGGCTCAGCTATGAAATACGCCAAACCTCCCTGATAAAAGCCAATGCCGGATATTCCGAGAATATCCCTTCCTTCGGGCAATTGTACCAGCCCAGCCACGGCTCCATGGCAAAGAATTGAGCTATGCCCCGGAACACACCCTGAAGCTGACCCTCAAGACAAAATTTTCCACCGACACAAGACTTGAACTCACGGCCCGGGGGGGCTCCCAGGCAATGTCGATACCTGCCTCACGGTTCAGCAGAAAACAGATGAGGTTGGATATGGTTTTCTGGGTGAGGGGCCTGGCATATGCCTTGACCTTGGGATCGGATATTATTTGAGGGGTGTCTGTTGGGGAAAGGCCGAACACCTTTGTTGTTTTAAAGTTGGCATGGGCCGTGGCAAATTCAACCAGGGTCTTGTGCATATCATCTAAAATGATCACCCTGGACCGGTCGATCACCCGTTGGTCAATGGACCCCTTGGCCAGATCCTCTTCGGTAAAATAATAAAGTTCCGCCGACTTTAGGATCTCAGGAGTTTGGGCAAGATCGGACAGGGTCTGGCTGATGGCATGGGAAGAACCGGATCCTGAAAGAAGGGTAAGGGTTATTTTTTCCCGGGCCTCAACCGGCAGGGCAGCCAGGGTAAATAGGACAGCCAGCAATAGAAGATAGGCGTGTTTCAAACAGTGGATAAAGGCGTTCATCGTATTTTTTCTCCTTAAAAGGTATATTTCAGGCCGGCATAAAAGCTGCGTCCCGGCATGGGATACCCTTGAACCACGGCATAGGACGCATTAAAAAGATTTGTTATTTCAGCATTTAAATTTATGTTCCCGTATTTTTCAAAGGAGAAGAGGTGTTTGGAGATCACCAGGTCGGCCACGGTGTGGCTTTCAAGACTTGTGGCGCCTGTTTTTTCATAGTCGATAATCTCCTGTTCGCCGATATATGAAAAATTCAAACGGGAAGAAAACCCAAGGTCGGCCTGGGAAAACCGCAGACCATAAGAGGCGGTCCACTCCGGGGTGTATTGAAGATCTTTGCCCGTTGATTCGTCCGCATATTCGGTTAAGGCGGTAAAAGACACATAGGGAGAAAATTCACAGGGCCATCCGAACAGGCTTCCGATATCCCAGTCAAGGGCGGCTTCCACTCCTGAAATGGTGGCGCCTTTGATATTTTTATATTGGGTAATCCCGCTGGCCGTAGCATAGGCATAGGAAATTTTGTCGTCAAATTTGGTATGAAAATAGGTGATGCCGCTTTTCAGGCCGCCTCGATTGTAATCCATGCCGATCTCATAGGTTTTACTCTTTTCAGGATTCAGATCAGGATTTCCCGACCAGATACCAAATCCAAAGGCGCTGTAGTCATCGTACATGAAAAGTTCGTCTGCAGTGGGCATCCGGAAAGCCTGGGCATAATTGGCCCGGACACTCAATTGTGAGGTAAATTTGTAGACGGCCCCCGCACTTGGAGACCAATGGGTTTTATTTTTGCTCCGGCCGTCATCACTGGTTACCTCATATTTGTCATATCGCCCCCCGGCAGACAGCACCAGTTTGTCTTCCATCAGCATGGTTTTTGCCATGAGAAACCCGGCCGGGTTTTCATAGGTGCTTTCCCCACCGGCTTTGGTATAGGTGTTGGAGATGGCATAATCGGTCCAGTCGCCACCGGCCGTTACATGGGCGAACGCCCACTTGGCCGTTACCTGGGCCTGGAGTCCCTGGTGGCCCGTTTCCCGGTGGTAGGTGTGTTTACGTTTCCTGGATGGATCAAAGGTCTCGTACTTGTCTTTTCCCTTGAAATACTGCAGGTTCCACAATAAAAATCCGTCGGTTGTCCGGCCGTCATACACAAGGTCTGCACTTTTTAAGGCATGGTCTATGTATTTGACGTGGTTATTCCTGGTCAGGTAATCCGGACTGCCGATTTTATCCCCTTCATACCCGGTATAGGTAAAACCGATTCTGTTCTCCGGTGCAAAGGTCCAGCCGGCATTGAAGCTGATCCGCTCCTTGGAATCATAGCCGGTATTGTAATATCGACGGCCCTTGGCTGTGTCATAGTCATCCTGGGACGATTTGGAAACGGTTGCGGAAAAATCAAAATCCTTGAACTGACCGGAAAATCCGGCTGTGCCTTCTTTAAAGTTCCAGCTTCCCAGGGTGGTTTCGGCAAAGACCGAAGGCTTGCCATCCCCTTGCCGGGTGATGACATTGACCACCCCGCCCATGGCGGAAGCACCATATTGAACCGACCCGGGGCCCCGGATAAGCTCAATGCGCTCAACATTGTCCATGGAAATCTTTGCCAGGTTCCCGGTACCGGCCCGCCGCCCGTTGATCAAAATCAATACATGGCTGGAAAGATCATTGCCATGGGTTTGTGTTCGAAGTCCGCGAATCCCCACCGAAATGGTTGAATTGGGATATTCCCGGATCATAAAGCCTTCCTTGGCCAGCAAATCGCTCAAATCCTGAACAGAGGATTGCTGGATATCGTCTTGTGTGAAAATTGTAATATTGGTGGTCAGGTTTTGTTTTTTTTCCCCAAGTCTTCCTGGGGTTACCACCATGGTTTCCAAAACCTGGCTTTTGGTTTCATCTGGAGTGGCTTGCTTTCCCCAGGCAGGCAGGGTATACATTCCGAGGGCCAAGAGCACAACAATCCACCGTTCGAATAAATATTTCATCATTGCAGATCTCCATTAAAATCTTACGATCGGCCCGGAAATACAAAAATCCCAGGACCGAAATTAATTTTCAATCCAGGGATTTCCCTTTTTATCCTCAGAATATAACAGGAAACACCTTCGTCCCCAAGGCATCGTCCTTTGGCCATCGTCCAGGCAGGTCTTCTGACTTTTGGATCCTCTTACCGGCTGCACCTTCCCGACCATTGGTCAGTGGTATATCGCAGCTTTCATCCCCAATTACAGCGATGGGCTCGCCCACGACTTTAACGTGGTTCCCTTTCAAGCTCTGACAACGAGCACCTGAACAGGCGATATCATTGCGGGGGAACAAAAAAAAGTCAAGTAAAAAATCAGTAAATACGAGAGATTGATCCGGACGGTGAAATCGGAAGATTCCCCCTGTGCGGTGCAGAAAAGAATAGGTTTACAATCGATTCACCACAAAAGTTTTTTCAGAATAGAGTTATCCAGGAAGGAATGAAATTTATCCAGAAGGGATTGGGCCTCTGTTTTTTCTGGTGAAAGAATCTGCTTTTGCAGACGTTCAGCCCTCATGGCAGGGTCAGGGTGACTTGACAAAAAAGAATGATTTTGTCCCAGGCCGTCCAATTTTTTTAAGGCGGATATGGCCGCACTGATATCAAATCCGTGGTTTTTTAAAAACAGAAGACCAAAATCATCAGCCTCTTTTTCTTCTGCCTGTGAAAACTGGGCATTCAAAAGCGTCTGGGTCAATCCGCCCAGGGAGGATCGTGCAAAATCTCCGACCAGGTTATCCTGGGAAGCGATTCCCTTCCGCACAGCGCTCGCAGCATAGGCCAGCATAATTTTTTTCTTGATATGGTTTTTCACCACATGGCCCATTTCATGGCCCACCACAAAGAGCAGCTCCTCATCGCTCATCATGTCCATCAGCCCAGAGTAAATCCGTATGGTTCCGTCTGCCATGGCAAACGCATTGATCCTAGGCGAGAGATACACCTTGAAATCAAACACATATCCGTTTGAGTTGTATCGGTCCCCCACAAGCTTTTCCAAGCGCATTCCGTAAGGATTCACGATTCCTGCAATCGTATTTTGTGAATCCGATTGTTTTGAGGCATTTGCTGCAAGACGCTTGATATCCTCGTCACTCAAGGTTGCAGCTTTAATCGCGTCTATCCCTGCTTGGGTGGCAAGCTCCAGATTGGTATTGTCACATCCCCAAAAAACAAACAAGCAACACAAGCATATGAGTATCTGTTTGATCATTTATATCACCTATATCGGCCGATAAAACATCAAGGCCAATCGGTCACCCCGCATACATGCATCTTTCGGACTTCGGAGGAACGGGTCAGTCTTTTTTATTGCGCTGTTGTCTATGTCTTAATTATTAGACGGAACAAAACGCAATAAAGAAAGCCTGACCCCATGAGGAACCTGCCAACTCCGAAAGTTGAGGCCTTAAATTTAAACCTCTATTCCTTCAAGCTTCCATTTTTTGGTTCCCACCGGTGTGGTAAAGGTCCATTCTTCATCAAATTTTATGGAATTTTCAGCATCCCCTTTTAGGATCTCTCCGGAGATTTCATCCACGGTATAATCCAGAAGATTGGCGGTAAATCGAACGGTGACAAAAATTTCACGGTCCTGAACACCGGCGGCCATCAGCTCAACCTTGCGGACGGCAATATTTTCAAGGCGATTGAAATGGCCCAGTTGTTTGAGCTCGTCAAAATGCTGCCGATATTCATCCAGCAATTGATTCCCCACAAAAGGTTCCAGCACCGACGCATCCCGGCGGGTCCATCCGGCTTGAATCTTGAAAAACAAATCCTGGGCGGTCTCTTTAAATGCATCCGGGTCAAAATTGTTGTCAACGGTCCAGATTTCCCTTACGCCTGTGACCAGGGGATCTTCCTCATTGGTATCCGGGCTCTCCTGTTCGGCACCGGCACCTGAAAACAATCGCAAGGGTGCCGTTCCACTCTGTGGCGATGCCATTCCCGGATTTGTGGCCAGCGCCTTGCGACGGGAGAACCGCCGGTATAAAAAATAACCGATTCCTGCCAGCAGCAGGATCTCAAATAAACCAAACCCGCTGCCGCCGAGTCCGCCGCCGCCGGCATTGGCCATTCCGCCGAAAAGCATACCGCCAAGGAGGCCTCCCATCACGCCACCGGCCAGCCCCCTTGCAAAGGACCCGCCCATGGGGCTTGAAACAGCCTGGGGCGGTTTGGCCTGTGCTGCAGGTTTTGATGCAGCCGGGGCCTTTTTAAAGGAACGCCCGCCCCCTTTTGTGCGGGCATCGGCCGTTTCCATAATCCCTGCTACCATGAAAAACATCGATAGCGTTAAAAGTGTCAGGGTCAATTTTGTTTTTGAAACAATCTGCATTTCAGTTTCTCCATTTTATTATTATTTAAGATATCTAATCAATTGATCTTTGTACCGAAACTTCTTTGTGCTCCAATGGTTTGTTGCCCTGTATCCAGCGGCTGACAAGGGAAACCCCGATCGAGATGAATAAAATTGCCCCGATGATCCCCAAAGAGACGGACGTTGATATGTGTATGTATTTTATCAGGAGCATTTTAGCGCCGATAAACACGAGAATCAGCGAGAGTCCGAATTTCAGGAAACGAAAATATTCTATGGCACCGGCCAGGACAAAATATAGGGATCGAAGTCCCAGAATGGCAAATACATTGGAGGTGAATACAATGTATTCCTTTGTTGTGATGCCGAAGATCGCCGGAATGGAATCCAGAGCAAAGATCACATCGGTTGTTTCCACCATGATCAGTACCAGAAAAAGCGGGGTCAGCATGTGACGGCCATTGACCCTGGTGATGAAATGATGTTTATCATATGCGGCAGATACCGGCAGAAATTTCCGGGCCAACCGCATTATGATATTTTTTTCGGGATCCACACTTTCTTCTTTGGTTAAGAGCAATTTGATTCCGCTGAAAACCAGAAAACCGCCAAAAAGGACTAGCGTCCATTCAAATTGGCGTACCAGGGCAGCTCCGGCTCCGATCATTATTCCGCGCATGACAAGAGCCCCTATGATACCCCAGAACAAGACCCGGTGCTGGTAGGCTAAGGGGACCCTAAAATATCCAAAAATCAGAGCAATGACGAACACATTGTCCATGGACAGGGACTTTTCCAGGACATAACCGGTTAAAAATTCAAGCCCGTCTTCCGGACCACGCAGCTCGTAAAGCCCCCAGGCAAATCCCATGGCCATTAAAAACCATACAGCTGACCACAAGAGCGCTTCTTTGAATTTGACAGAATGGGCTTTTCTATGGAACACGCCCAAGTCCAGCGCCAGAAATAGAATGACGGCCAGGATAAAAGCGGCCCAGTGAATCCATGTGATTTCAACAAACATCGGTATAATCCCTTAAAATATAGTTAATATCCGCCCATGTTGAAAATAAAAAAACCTTTATCCTCAGCATGAATGCCTAAGATAAAGGTCTTGTTTCAGAAAAACTGTCCCGATTCCGGGTCTTTTAACCGTATTGACGGAATCCGGGTCGGCCTTTTCTCCAGCCGATAACTACTCCCCTTTATTGAGAGGGGAAAATAACGTGTTCCCTTTTGATTGTCAAGAAATCTTTTTTAATAGGGATGAGATTGATCCTTTGTGACCTTATTAAAAGGTATGATATAAATCCTCTATTAAACTGAAGAATGGGAACCCCATTTGAAGCGCTGATCGGGGGCAACCCGATCAGCGTGGCTGCACCCAAATGGATGCAATCCGTGTCAAACGAACCTAGCGGTGCCGCTGGAGGATATCCTTGATCTTTTCTTCTGTCTGTTTTTCAACCAATAGCATTTTTTCTGCTTTTGCAGTTTTGATCTTTTCCACAAGCGCTTCAAGATCTGCCGGTTTTTCAAGGAAATCCGTTGCCCCTATTTTCATGGCTTCTACTGTTTTCTCAACAGTGGCATAGCCGGTAAGCAGAATGATCTGCAGTTCGGGCCGTTTCTTTTTAATGGCTTTTAATGCCTCCATTCCATCCATTTCCGGCATTTGAAAATCCATGATAATGGCATCAAAGGATTCCTTTTCGATAATGGACAGGGCCTGGTCAGCAGATTCGGTGGCGGTCACGATCATACCCCTTGCCCGCATCCGTTCGGACATAATTTCCAGAAATTCTTTTTCATCATCCACAAGCAATACTTTTTCCGACATTTTTTTCTCCTTGATATAGGGTGTTTTTAATATATAAAATTTAGGTGTAAGGGGTTAACCGCATTTCGTCCACAAAAGGCCAAACCCGTTATTTTTGTTGTTCTTCTCAATGACAATTCCCAGATATGCCAATAGTGCCTGGTCTTCCACCGATTCAAATAGCGCCTTCATGTTGTCCCCTTTCTGGTCTTTGTCGGCCCGGCCCATTGAAAACCAGACCGAAGGGATGGTTGAATCGGTTCCAAATGAAATATTGACCTGTTTCTCCTGGTCAGCGCAACAGCAGGCCATGTCAATGGCCATCCATATTCCAGTTTGCAGATAAAACAGGTTGGTGTCAACCACCACGGGGGATGGGGGAGGGGTGATCTCCACCGTCACCTGCTGCATTTCAAGAAGTCTTCCGGCCAGATCCAGAACAAAAATCACCGCTTTTTCAAGATCGACCCGTTCCCTGGTCAGGTCTACGCTGTGGGAAAGGCGGTTTAGTTTTTTCAATATCAGATCTGCCCGGTGCACTTGTTTTGCCAGGCGCTTTGAAATATCCTTGACCCGTTCGGTGGAAAGGGGCTGTCCTTTTTCTGCCATCAGGGTCAAATCTTCCAGAAGCCCTGCATTTTCATTGATAATGGCCAGGGTGTTCTTGATCTCATGGGTTGCAGCCGCCGACATTCTGCCAAAAAACTGCATCCCTGCGGCTGCCAATATTGGGGCACCCGCCGTATCTCTGGTTTTGTGGTTCGTGTTCATTTACCTCCGGAATTCAATACAGGATCAGGCAATTTCTGGGAATCATGATCCGGCTTGTGTTGTTTCTCCGGTGCAACAGGCAGCACCAGGGTAAAGCAGGTGCCTGTTCCCGGTTGGGTTTTTACCATGATATCCCCCCCCATCTCTTTGACCAGTCCATAGGTAATGGACAGGCCAAGACCGGTACCCCAATGGGCCTTTTTTGATGAATAAAACGGCTCAAAGATATTATGAATATCTTCGGGTGAAATACCGGTCCCGGTATCGGAAATGGTGATGATTACGTTTTTTTTTGCCTTGAATCTGACGCGGATTTTAAGTTGACCCCCCTTTTCCATGGCAGCAAAGGCATTGTCAAACAGGTTGAGAAATATTTGCTGGAGGCTGCCCCTGTCACACTCAAACCCGCGGATGGGGGTCTTATTGTCCACGGACAGGAGTATCCCCCGGTGCTGGGCTTCCTTTTCAAGAAAGGCCAGGGTTTGTTTGATGACCGCTCCCAGATCCACCGGCTGTATAGTGGATTGCATGTGTCTGGCAAAATCCAGCAACCGCCGGGTGATGGTGCTGCATCGTTTTACCGCTTCCAGAACATCGTTGGCAAGGGGAACCAAACGGGGATCTGGGGGAGAATTTTCCCTGAGGGTCAAAAGATCCACCATCAATCCTGTTTTCTGGTTGATAATGGCCAAAGGGTTATTGACTTCATGGGCAACCCCGGATGCCAGCCGCCCTATGGATGCCAGTTTATTTGCATATCCCGCATGGTGGAGGATTTCGATCCTTTTCTGATCGGCTGAATGGATGCGGCCCACAAGATAGGTGGCCGTCCCCATTATGGACACTAGGATCAGAACAATGCTGACGGCCAGATACCAGACCAGCTTGAGCCGGGGTTTGAACCAGAGATCTGTGAGCCATTGTTTGCTTTTAACCTGCACGATGGTAAAGGGCGAATCCTTAATTCGCGCATACCCGATAATGACCTCTGTTTTGTCCGGGGTCACATGCTCCACAATTGCTGCCTGGTCGTTGAAAAGGCCGGTATCAAAGGTATTGGCGGTTCCGGGCTTGCCATAGTAAGAAGAGGCGGTGAGCAGGCTTCCGCCTTCATTGACAACAAAGATGTCCTCTCCTTCTTTGGAATCCAGAAGAGAAATGTAGTTTAAGGCAGCGGTTTGGCGATCATGGGCGCAGGAGATGGAGGCGGCAGCCAGGTTCAGGGTTTTTGACATGCCGCTTTTTACCTCATCTTCGATCATCTGTCTGGTAAGGCTGAAATCCACAAGGGTCATGCCAAAAAGGGGCAGCAGGGCCATAAGGGAGGTAAACACTACAATCAGCTTCCATTTTTGCTTGAAATTGAAGGTTGCCTGGGAGTGATCGCCGGCAATATCCCGGTGGTTCCAGAATGCCGGCTTAAATTTATTCAATCGTCTCATTGGGTTGACCGTCCGTTGAAAAGGCTTTTTATACTGGCATTTTTTCGTGTGCCACAAAGCCCTTATGTGCTTTTTTCAGGGTCTCACTCAGCAAATTGATATCAACCGGCTTTTGCATATATGCAAAGGCACCCATATTCATACAGGTTATTCGGTCCTGTTCGGATCCATGGCCGGTCAGGACGATCACCTGGATTCCTGGCCGGATCTGTTTTACCTGCCTGAGAATTTCCATACCGTCAATCTCGGGCATTTTCAGATCAATGATCATCACTTCGGGCGCATCATTTTGGACAAGATCCAGGGCCGATTTTCCATCATAGGCAACCACAGATCCCATATCCCGCATCTGGAGCCGTTCGGAAAGGGTCTGAACAAACTCTCTTTCATCATCCACAAGCAGAACTTTAGACGGCAGCTCAAAGTTGTGCCGCTTATAAATAGGGGAATGCGGATCTTCTTGGTGGACAAGGGTCTCAACAGATACGACACCTGCCACCTTTTGGGCAATGGCTTTCAGTTCTTCTTCCAGACGGCTGAGCATGAGAACCTGTCGGGTGATGGTCAGGACAAGATTTCCGTTTTGGGCCCGGACCCTGACATTGTGGCCGGCATTGGCCAGAGCCACTTCCGTGTCGGCTGCAAGCAGAAAATCATCAACCGCAGCTTTTGAGTCGTTTGTCCGTTGGAGGGCCACTTTCAGAAGATTTTCTTCAATCAGAGCAGACGCCTTGGCGGGCTGGGTTTTTCCCATGGGAAGCACCATGTCGTATAACTTCGGATGCCAGGGATCAGGCTCAAAAAAAAGTGTGTCCGTCCATGCCGACCTGTTACGATCTTCGTCTAGGATGGCCTGGGCGGCTTCTTTGTCGGAAGGCTGCCCCTCTTCCTTTGCCAAGGCCAGCCGGAATTCGGTTCTGGCGATGAGGCAAACCCGCAATACGTGGCGGAGGGTTGAAGGAATCAACAATCCTGTGTATCCTGAAACAATACAATTCTCATTTTCCAAGATTTTTGCCAGGGACTGCCTCAGATAGGCAATGGAGCGTTCTTTCTCATGGGTGAAATTGTTGAATACCGATGTTCTGGCGGAAAACGCTTTTGCAAGTTTGCTTTTTTCCATGCCCGACAGCCCAGACGCTGTTTCAATGATCTTTTCGTCTGTGATCAGCACAAGTCCTGTGCTTTCCACAAGATCACGGACCACGGCTGCTTCATTGCAAAAGATACCGCTGAAGATGGTTAGCACTGACATTTTCTCAACTCCCCGGGGCCAGTATTTTTCTGCAGGATGCCAGAAGGTCCTGGTACAAAGAACCGGCCTGGTACAAGTTATAGGTATTGAATCTTGCCACACCATCCACCATGGCAAAGATGACCATGGCGGTATTGCGCGGGGATGCAGCCTTTACGGATCCGTCAAGGATGCCAATGGAGATCCCCTCTTCAAAAATATCCAGAAGGCAATTATAGACGGCCTCAAGGGATGCCCTGAAAGCCGGGTTTGTTTCTGCCATCTGATAGGGATAGTGGCGGTGGAGCAGAAGGAATTGATCTTCATTCTCCCCTGCAAGGAAAAGGTAAAAAGTCACCACGCCTTCCACCATCTCCATGCCGTTTCCATAGCAGGTGGTTTCCTTGTGGTGCCTGAAGGCCGCAAGGATGTTTTCCTGAACCGTTTTAAGGATGTTCAGGAACAGGTCCTCCTTGTTTATAAAATGATGGAAGATGGTTCCCCTGGCGGCATCTGTCAGTCTCGACAACTCCGCCATTGAAGTCCCCTGGAATCCGTTTCTTGAAAAGAGTCGGGTGGCAGCGACAAGTATTGCATTTCTTTTTGACATATGTTACCTAAAAGTTAATGCCAACCGAATGATCGGTCGGTTTTTATCAATTAAAGAAAATTGTTATAAATGTCAAGGCCAAACATGGAAATTCAAATACCTGAAAAAGCAAGATTACTGGAAAAGCTCCGCAAGAGTGGATTCAGGGTTCCCGATTTTATTTATGTCCCTGCTGAGAAATTTGAAACCAAAGAGTTCAAGGCGCTGGGTCTGTTTCTGGACAACCACCGGGGAAGCTATAAGGTCATCGCAAGAAGTGCCCACCCCCTGGAGTCTAAATATAAGGGCGGAACCTTCGATTCCCTGGAAACCTATGCAGATATCGGGGGAATACAATATGCCCGAAACCGCATGATCACGATTGCCCAAACTTCCAAACAATTGTCCATCCGGCGGCAGCAGATGTTCAACCATGCGCCTGCCATCGATGTCAAGGGGCTGGGGGTCATTGTCATGCCCTTTGTCAACGGTTCCAGTGTCATGGCAAAAATGATCGGCAATGACTGGGAATTCGGGTATTGCAGGGATCGCACCCACAAGGTTCAAAGCGAGCCCTATATCACCAAGGTTCCCCATGACCGCAGATTGGTACAGCTTTCAAAGGACATACAAAAAGCCCTGGGGTTCAGATGCGAGATTGAGTACATTATTGCAACGGACGGTGAAATCCATGTGGTCCAGGCCAAGGATATTTCAGATATTGAGACCCTGGAAAACAAAGAAAGTGAGCAGTTTATTAAACTTGACGGCATCCGCCGTATCCGGAAACGCAGAAATTACAGGGAACGGCCGGTTTATGTGATGGACAACAAATCCTTTTACATCCATATCATCAGCCAATGTGAAGATCTTGTCAATGGGGCCAAAGAACCGGATATTGCCACCGTCATTTCCAGCATAGCGGAATATGAAAAAGAGCTTGAGTCTTTTGCTCTGAGGCACCAGCGATTTGCCGTTCTCGGATTTGCCATCCAGGAGCCCACTGAACTCTACCAAATTGCCAGCCACTATTTGGATGAGATGCCGGAGCTTCAGAAAGCCTTGTCAAAAGCCCTTCACAACAATCTGTACAAAATTGATATTTTTCTGGCCGAAGCCGACACCTTGATTGCCAAGCATAAATTCAGAATTAATCTGTGCAGCCATGACGCATATGGGATTGACTCGGTGCGAAATCCCCTCTGGTCGGCATATTGGAATGTTGAGCGCCACGATGAGGTGGTCAGGGATTTTAAGCGCCTGGGGTTTAAGACAGGCGATACCATCGGCATTGATATTGATGCCGAGGGCAGGCCCCTGGTTTACCGCCATTAAACGCCAATCGCTGGATCCCCGTTTAAAAAAAGGGAAAGCATGGCCGGCCGGGTATGACCCGGCCGGCCATAAAACATCTATTTTAACATGATATCACAGACCAGCTTGAACACGTCCGAGAGTCTCAGGATACCGATAACCTTTTTGTCCTTTGATACGAGCAGGGACTGGTGATGGCCGAGAATCAGCTGGTGGATGGCTTCTGCAATGCTGGCATTTTCATCCACAAATTCGCCTTCGCTCAAAGAGTACATGATCTCTTTGGCTTTAAGTTTTGATGCTTTTTTTACCAATTCCTCAGCGCTTTCATCCCAGAGGCAAAATTGCGTGAGCATGGAGGAGAGAAAATCATTGCTCACACCGAACCTGGACAGACCCATCTTGCTCAATTGCTCAGGTTCTCCGATCTGGCAATATTTGGGTTCAAGGGCTCTGAGGACATCAAAGGCGCTGATTTTTCCCACTATGGCCTTGCTGCTGTCAGAGACCAGAACCGCCCTGTGCTTATACTGCATGGGGTCATGATTGTTCTGTGTTTCCTGAAGGGTGATGATGGCCTGTTTCAGGGTGGCATCTTCGTCAACCACGGCATATTCCGATAATGGGACCATGAGTTCCGTAACACGTCTTATTTTCATTTTGAAGTGTCCTTATGAAATTATTTAACCAATATGGGCATTCCCATGATGGGCCAGATAACATAAACCGCAAGACCAACAACAACCATGAGCATGATGCTGGCCGGAATTCCGTAGAGAAAAAATTCTCCGGTTGTAAATTGTTTGGAATTATAGGCAATGGCATTGGGAGCCGCACCCACCAGAAGCAAAAAGGGCATTCCGGCCGTTACCAGGGCTGCAAATAAAATAACCTCGGGTGCAACCCCCAGGTAGGGCGCAACAACCAGGGCAACGGGCAGGGAGATGGCAATGGCTGCCACATTCATTATAAAGTTGGTCATTATCATGATGAAAAAGGCAATACTCATGACAAAAACAAACCAGTGGGATTCCTTGAAGATGGTCAGCCAGTTAATGGCCAGCCACTCAGCAGCTCCGGTCTGCCAGAGGCAAAATCCAATGCTCATGGCACCTCCGAAAAGGAGCATGATATTCCATGGCACGGATTCCAGGTCCTTGATATCCAGAAGCCGGAACACAAAAAACAGGATGGTGGAAACCAGAATGATGGCATTTTTGTCCAGAACATCCAAGGCGGGAATAAATTGTTTTATGGACATGATAAAGATGCAGGAAAAAATGATGATGGCCGCAAGGATTTCATCCTTTGTAAGGCTGCCCATTTCCTTGCTGAGCCTTCTTGCTTTTTCCCGGAGGCCGGGAATGGTTTTTTGTTCGGGTTTGAAAAACACCATGAAAAATCCCCAGAGGAGGAAGGTCATGGCCCATCCAATGGGAAACATATAAAATGTGAGTTCAAAAAAGCTGACATCACGTCCCACAATGTCCTTGTAAAAACCAAGGGCAACGGCTCCCCTTGCAGCTCCCAGAAGGGTGACAATGGAGCCTGCACCGGCCACAAATGCCATGCCCATGAACAATCCCTTGCCGAATTTGGTGGGTTTGTCATCCTCTGAATACATGGCATAGATGGTCATAAGCAAGGGGAACATGGTGGCGGCAACGGCGGTATGGGCCATGATGTGGGTGAGGGCGGCAGTTACCACAAAACAGCCCAGATAGATCATGCTGGTTTTTTCTCCGACAATGACCAGCATTTTATAGGCCAGGCGCTTGGTGAGCCCTGTTTTGGTGAAAACCATACCAATGACAAGGGATGCAAAAATAAACAGGACCGAAGGCGTCATGAAATCGGTGAAAGCCTTTGATGCCGGGCGGATCATGAAGAGCACCTGCAATACTCCGATGGCCAGACTGGTAACCCCTATGGGAACAACCTCAAAAACCCACCAGGTGCCTGCCAGAAGAAAAACCGCCAGTGCACCCTTTGCCTCCTGGCTTAGGATAAAATGCTTTCCAGTGGGGTCAATGGCATCGGGCCATGCCGGGGAAAAATTTACAATTGCAAATAGGATCACCCCTATCATAATAAACAGGATTCGTTTCCAGTCCCAATTCATCTCGGGTCGCGTCGTGCTTTGGGTTGTCATGCTATTCTATACTCCTTTACAATACAATTTTGTTTTCCGGTTTTAGTCAATAAACGTTTTGCGATTATCCTTAGCGTTTCATGAAACAGCTTTATCCATAAGCTGTTTCTTTTGTTTTTTTTCTTGTGTTCTCTTTCTTTATTTTAAAAATGCCGGTCTTGTCAATTTTATCTTCCAGGCATTTTAATCATTTATAGTAGTTTTTGCCGATTTTGGTTTCAACCAGGATCACTCCGGGACAGGCTTCCACTGTCTGGATGATTTTTTGCTGGAAAGTTGTCAGTCTTTTTACCTTTTTGTCGATGGTAACCATCACATGGCCGTTGCCGGCGTTTACCAGTAGGCCCTGTCCAATGGCACTTAATGCCAGTTCAATATCAGCCGACAATTTAAAATCAATAACCGCTTGTTGGATGGGTTTTCCGTCTATGCCGGCAAGGGAAACAAAATATTCTGAAACCAGTTGAATGGCGGTTTCCGGGTCAATCTGGGCCAGGTGGATTGTTCGGTCATAAAGGGTTTCATCCCATGGGTTTTTTCCAAAAAGTGACCGGGTCCATGACAAGGCCTTCTTGTTAAAAAGGTCCATTCTTTTTCCCGCCTGCTTCTCAGTGATGTTGTCTGCTGTCATTCCTTGGTGAAGCCTTTTTGCCCTGTCTTCATTTATCAGTATCCGCATCACATGGGTGATATTTCTGGGGATGAGATGGGCAAGAAGTCCTGTGAGAACACAATTGCCTTCTCCCACCAGGTCGGAGAGGGTTTTTTTAAGGGCCGCAAGGCATTTTTCTTGTTCATGGGTAAAATTATTAAAGGCAATTTGTTTGCTTTCGGCGACGCGTTTGAGGGTTGCAAGTTTGACAGGGTAGGCTTGGTGTGTTTTTTTTATGATATCCATATCTGTCACCAGTGAGCCCTCAAACGTTTCAACAAGGGCCTGGATGATTTTTTCCGAACCGGTGTACAATTTGTTGGTTATGGCTATGACTGGCATATCAATTCCCAGATGTTTCCATTGTTATCATGGCAGCGCCGTTCCGGACCTTTTTGCAAAGGGTGTGCCAATGTTAAAAGAACTATAAAATGAGGGGTTTAAGAATTTGAATCAAAGCCATTGTGACATATTGAAACAAAATGAAACCATAAAAACGGATCATTTTGGAACAAATTAAAACATTGCAAAAAATATTGGTTTGTTCAGGACATGAAGCGATTGGGAGGGTGAGTTTCTAAACAGGTTTGCCCTCAATCATCCGGTCGTACAAAATATCACCAGAGGTCAGGTTTTTTTCCTTCCAGCGGTTGAACGCCATGGACCAGTTGCCGACAATTGAATCAAATATGTGGATTTTTTTCCATTTAATAAATTGATAATATTCATCTTCAATGGCGCCGCAGATCAACGTGTTCACATTTTCCGACAAAAGCAGGTGGCAGAGTTCGTCTGCAGAAGACCTGGGCAGAATAATGGTCTTCTTTTCTTCAACCATCGAATTGTTTGAAATCAATATGATTAACGCCTCGGTTGCAAGGTCGAAGCGCGGTGCAATATCCTTTTGGTGAACCGGAATGATTATTTTATGCATCATGATGAATGGGAGTTTTCCTTAAGTTCACAGGTCAATTTTGTGTTGCTTTATTTTTCGCCACAGGGTGCTTCTGCCCCAGCCCAGAAGTATGGCTGCTTCTGTTTTTTTGCCCTTTGCCCGTTTAAGGGCATCCAGAATCATCTCTCTTTGAACGGAGGACCATGTTTCAATCGGTTTGTCTCCCTGGGATACATTTCTTTCAGATAAAAGTGGCGCAGCCTTATCAATCCTGTCCATGGAGTGTTCACGGGCGAGGGGAACCGGTGCCCTTTGGGTTGCCGGATCAAAAAGATAAGAGGGCAGATTTTCAGGTTCTATTTTTTTGTCGTTTGCCACATTGACCGCATATTCCACAATGTTTTTCAATTCCCGGATATTTCCTTCGTAATCATAGCTTAGAAGGCGCGCAAGGGCAGCATTTGAAAACCCATTGATTTTTTTCCCCAGCTGGCGGTTGTAATGGTTGAAAAAATAGTCCAGGAGCAGCCGGATATCTCCTTCTCTTTCCCGTAAAGGCGGCAAATGAATTCTTGCCACATTCAACCGGAACAACAGATCCTTTCGGAACCGGCCCGCCTTTACCATTTGCTCCAGATTCCTGTGGGTGGCGGTAATCATCCTTACATTCACATTAAACCCTTTGGTGCTGCCCAGGGGATAGATGATCTTGTCATCCAGAAAGGTGAGCAGTTTGACCTGGAGGGCAAGGGGCAGGTCACCGATTTCCGTCAGGAAAATGGTGCCGTTGTGGGCCAGCTTGAACCGGCCGGGTTTGTTATCAACGGCTCCGGTAAAGGCGCCTTTTTGATGGCCGAATATTTCAGATTCCAGAAGGGTTTCAGGAAGGGCACCGCAATTGATTTTGATAAAGGGCCCTGAAGCGCGATCCGATGTCTGGTGAATGGCTTCGGCTACCAGGTCCTTTCCGGTTCCGGTTTCGCCGGTGATCAGGATGGAAGCATCGCTCTGGGCCAGCACCGGCAGCGTCTGGAATATTTTTTCCATCTGCGGGCTTCTGCCAATGATATTTGCAAAGCTGTAGGCAACGCTTTTTTTCTGGTCAAGGTTTTCCACCATCCGCATGTCTTCAATGGTTTCGATGAACCCGGTTGTCTGGCCGTCTATATTTACCAGGGGGGCGGCAGTTATCCGGATGGGCAGCTTTTGCCGGTCCATGTTGATCATATCGCTTTCACAGGACAAAGCGCTTTTTTTGCTGTTCATGGCAAGAACCGGGCAATTGCTGACACAGGCGGAACTTCTGAGGATGTGCCGGCAATGGGTGCCGACAGCCCTGGCAATGGACACACCTGACATGGCTTCAAAGGCCCGGTTCAGGTGCACCACCCGTAGGTTTTTGTCAAGGACAAGAATACCCAGGGGAATTTCGTCCAACAGATGAATGAAATCCAGCGGGTTTCGCAGCAGGCCGTCAATATGGGGGAGAACCGGTTTTTTCATCGTCCTTTTCTAAGGCATTGTCTTATTAAAAATTATTATCATGGGTCTGTTCTGTGTGTGACACTTACCACCTTGGGTGTGAATTATCAAACAAAAATGCAAACGAAAAAGGGCAGTGGATAAAGGCATTTGCTTGTTTTGCATAAACTTTTATCAATGGATATCAGGGGCTTGGAAGCCAGGAAGAACCTTCAGTTCTGAGTGTATTCCAAATACCTTTTAATTAACAGAACCTTGACAAAAGCAAATCCCTATCATAGTAACCTTATTTTAATAATGAGAACGCATTAATCATAGTTCATTATTAAATACATATTAAATACAATAGTTGCACCGGAATTAAAATCGATAGCGAAAACAATAAATTTAGATTGAGGAATTTATGAGTCAATTTTTTATGGCAATACTGATAATTGTTTTTGGGGGCTTTTTGGCCCTTATTTTCGCCAGACAAGCTAAATTAATGAAACTTATTGCGGTTTTTTCATTAAGTGCCGGTTGTCTTTTAGGCGTGATAGACGCCTGGATAAAACTCATGGGATCCGATATCCATACTGCTTCCTTTTCGTTTTTAAGGGTTTTTTCACTGGGGTTTCAAATTGATGGGCTTTCTGCTTTTTTCCTTTTTGCTATTTTTCTGGTTTCCCTCCTGGCAACCCTCTATAGTTTCCACTATATGGACCATGCCCAAGCGCCCCTAAGGGTTGCTGTCAACTATTTCTTCTTCAGCCTTTTAATCGCTGCCATGGCCTTGGTTGTGAGTTCTTCCAATATTATCTCCTTCATGTTTTCCTGGGAGATCATGTCGCTTTCTTCTTTCTTTTTGGTTATTTATCATTATGAATCAGCTGAAAACAGAAGGGCAGGGTATCTTTATTTTGTTTTTTCCCATGTGGGCGCCATGTTCATCTTTGTGGCCTTTGGTATTGTTTACGGGCTTACCGGCAGCTTTGATTTTACCGCCATGGGAGCACTTACGGAAACAGCCAAATATCTGGTCTTTGTTTTTTCATTTATCGGGTTCGGGTCAAAGGCCGGTGTCTTTCCCTTCCACGTGTGGCTGCCCCATGCCCATCCTGCGGCACCCAGTCATATTTCGGCCGTCATGTCCGGGGTGATGATCAAGACCGGTATTTACGGTATCATAAGAGTTTACGCCCTTTTGGACTGCAATACCCCGGTTTTTGGATATATTGTTCTGGTGGCAGGTGTTGTATCAGGAATTCTCGGTGTGGTATACGCCCTGGGGCAGCAGGATCTCAAACGGATGCTTGCCTATT
>JAHIVS010000210.1 GCA_018816605.1 Pseudomonadota bacterium | reverse complement strand
GTTGGCACCTCCGTGCAAAGGTCCCCACAGGGCGGATATGCCGGCGGAAATGGCCGAATAGATGTTCACCTTGCCAGATCCCACCACCCGGACGGCTGTGGTGGAACAATTCTGCTCGTGGTCGGCATGGAGAATCCAGAACACATTCAAGGCCCTGACCAGGTCTGGGTCTATCCGATAGGGAACCACCACCGAATCAAACATCATGTTCAGAAAATTGGCACAATAGCATAAATCCGGGCGGGGGTAGACCACCCGCTGGCCGATGGATATCTTATAGGCCATGGCCGCCATGGTCCTGATTTTGGAGATGATGCGCAAATAGGTTTTGTTCATCTCCTCTTCAAGGTCCACCAGTTCCGGATAAAAACTTCTCATGGCATTGACCATGGCCGACAGGATGCCCATGGGATGGGCCTTGGGGGGATAATTCTGGTAAAAGGCCTTCATGTTCTCGTGAACCGGAGAAAAATCATTCAGATAGACAGAGGTCCGGGTCAATTCTTCCCGGGTGGGCAGCTTGCCCGTGATCAGCAAAAAGGCTGTTTCAACAAAGGTCGAGGATTTGGCCAACTGCTCAATGGGAATTCCCCTGTAGCGCAGGATGCCTTTTTCACCGTCCATATAGGTAATGCTGCTCCTGCAGGCACCGGTGTTTCCATATCCGGGATCAAAGGTAACATGGCCGGTTTGGTGACGCAGACTCCGGATATCAATGGCTCTTTCACCTTCAGATCCCACAATGAGAGGAAGGAGGATTTCTCTTCCGTCAATGATAAGTTTTGCAAATTTTTCCACACAACCTCCTTTGGCATCAAGGCCTTTTAAACAGCGAACCTATGTTAAACGGGGAACTTTCTATGAAGACTAAAAGGGTCGGGACTCTTCTTTTTTTGTTGGACTGTTTGTCACAATTTCCCGGGGCAGGCCCGTAAGCATCCACTGGGGAAAGCCTGGCCCCAGGGCCCGTTACCCCCTGGTTTCACCCGGAACGGTATAGGTTTTACATGATCCGCCGGAACATTCCCTCTCCTGGGTCTGGACACCGGACCGGGCGGTGCCGGAAGAATTGCCCATGGCATAATTTATTTTGGAAACCACCCTTTGAAACTCCTGGGATTTACACTTGGGACAATTGACAGAGCTCTCATCACTGGATCCCATGACAATAACCTCAAAAAACTCTTCACATTCTGAACATTTAAACTCAAAAATAGGCATTTCTGCTCCTTGGTGCTAAATTTACAATAGCCTGCTAATATAAACACATAATTAAATTTGTCAAGGCAGGACCTGTCCGAGCAATTCCTCTGCATGGGTCAGGGTGGCCGGGGTAATCTCCTGGCCGCCAATCATTCTGGCAATTTCCTCTACCCTTTCTTTTCGGGTTTCAAGGGGAAGGATGGTGGTGCAGGTGCGGCCATTGACCACCTGCTTGGATATTCTGAACTGATTGGCGCCGTATTTGGCAATCTGGGCCAGATGGGTGATGCAGATCACCTGGTGTTTTTCCCCCAGCTCTTTTAACTTAATCCCCACTTTTTCAGAAGTGGCCCCGCCGATCCCTGCATCCACCTCATCAAAAATCAGGGTTTCAAGGGACTGGGTGGTGGACAGCACCGCCTTGAGTGCCAGCACTATCCGTGACAATTCTCCTCCCGAAGCGATTTTGGCAAGGGGCCTTGCAGCCTCTCCAAGGTTGGGACTTAACATGAAGCAGATTTTATCCATGCCCGTGGCAAAAATCTTTTCTCCCTCCTTTGTACAAATATCTTCCGGGCTATCCGAAGCCTGATGGGATACGACCACCTCAAATTGGGCCTTTCCCATTTCAAGGGCCGCCAGCTCTTTTTTTGCAAGTTCTGCAAGCTTTTTTCCGGCCTTCTTTCGGGCCGAGGACAAAGCGCCTGCTTTTTGGCGAATTTGGTGCTCCAGGGCTTCCTTTTCCAGGGACAGGGTTAAAATCCGTTCGTCCAGGCCCTGGGTATCGTCCAGATCCGCCCGCATGGCTTCATATTGTTCAAACAGAGAAGAGAGGCTTCCCCCGTATTTTCTTTTGAGTTTTGAGATCAGATCCATCCGCTGGCTTAACCGCTCCAGGGATTCAGGGTCCAGGTCAATGGTATTGGAATAGATGCGCAAGGTTTCGGCCACATCCTGGAGATCACATACAACAGATCCCAAGCGGTCTGCCACAACACCCAGGACCTCCTCCTTTTGGGAAAATCGTTCCATTCCGGTTTTCAGGGATGAAATGCGTTCAACCAGAGACCGCTCCTTGTCATAGATCTCATGGATGCCCCCATTGACAAGTTCAAAAATTTTACCGGCATTCTGCAAAAGGCTCCTTTGGATATCAAGGTCTTTATCCTCATCGGGCAAAATGGCCGCCGCCGCTATCTCATCCACCTGGAATTGAAGCAGGTCCTGCTGTCTTGCCTTTTCCTCTTTTTTTGTTTTAAGCGCAGCAATTTTTGCCGCCAGGGGCAGGATGGTTTTATACAGATCCGTGATTTCTTTGCGCCCCGGCCTTGTGCCGGCAAACTCATCCAGAATATCCAGATGGTTCTCCTCCCGGAGCAATCCCTGGTGGGCATGCTGGCTGGAAATCCCGGCCAGATTGAAGGTGACCTGTTTTAACAGGTCCAGGGTGGACTGTCTGGAATTAATAAACACCCGGCTTTTGCCGGAATCCGAGATAAGCCTTCGGATAATCAGGCCTTCGGAGCCGTCCATGCCCTGTTCCAAAAGGACCCGTGCGGCATGGGATTCGGGTTCAATATCAAAAAAGGCTTCCAGCTCGGCTGTCTGCTCACCGGTCCGGACAAGGTCTGCCGAAGACCGTGAACCCAGCAGCAGATTCACAGCTTCTATGATAATTGATTTACCGGCCCCGGTCTCGCCGGTCAGTACGGAAAGGCCCTTTTTAAAGGGAATCCGGATGTCGTCAATGATTGCGAATTTTTTTATGGCAAGCTCGATCAGCATAGAGCCTCCTTGCAAACAAAATAGCCGAAAACAAATAGGTCACCGCAATGGCAGCAACAAGGCGCGGTATCCATAGCCAGAAAGCGGGAATCCCCAGGGGCAAAAACAAAATCGGGTCTTCGATCATGGCATGGTTGACCCCAATGGAAAGATGAAGTTTTGTCAACGCTTCCCTGTCATAGGGATTGTCCCTAGTCTCTTCAACAATCACAGCCGACCCATAGGCCAGGCCGAAAACAGCCGCTGTCAGCCAGAGCATGCCACAGGACCGGTCCAGCCCTAAAAAGGCAACCACAGGGGAAAAGCCCCGGGTAATCATCTGGATAATATGAAAAATTTTTGCAAGTTCCATCAAGACCATCAGGGGCATGATGATGCAAAAAATCTGGAGCGACAGCTTTGCCGTTCCCCATCCCCATTCCCTGAGCATGGGGATAAAGGCCTGATGGTTTTTGCCAAACCCTTCCAGTGCTGCAACCGGTCCCAGATCCGGGGACACCCCCATGATCCTTGCACAGACAAAGGTCACCACAAAGGCCATGATCAGCCGGAAAATAGCTGCCACAAAAGGGTTTATCCCCGAATTCCCCTGGACAATGCTTTCCTGGATCAGATTATGGGAAATAAGGGTGAAAATTGCCATGAGAATCATGTGGTCCATGGAAAAAGCCATGACGGAAAGGGCGGCCACGGTACCGTAGATGCCGGTAAAAAGCCCGATGACCAGCACAAGGGCGGCGGAAGCCGGCAGACATAGCCAGGCCATGAGCGGGGTCATCAGAAAATCAAGCCGGTAAATAATATCAAAGTGGACCAGCAATGCCGTAAGGAAAGAAACCGGCACAAGAATTTTCAGCAGCCAGACAAGCCCGGTCCATCCCTTTTTTATTCCTGATTTTGTGCCGAAGCAAATACGAAAAAAAAGAGATTCAGGAAGGCGTGTCATCTGAAGAAGCGTCTTTTTGTATGTTTTTCTTAACGGTTTCGTTCACAGTTGCATGGATATCCCGAAAGGATTCGTGGATATTGGAAGGAGACAATCGGCCCAGCTCAATGAACTTGACAACAATTTCCTTTGTGGTTCTCAGTATTTGCTCGTCTATTGATTTCATGGACACTTAAATATCAAAACCCACAGACAAGGTCAAGAATTTGCAATCGTTTATCTTTAATATTGTTATCTTGCCATGAAAAATATAATGCTTATTTTCTTGAACTGCATTTTAATTGATATATAAGGGCATCAAAAGACATGGAGAAATCGTTGGAAGCAATACAAACATCAGACATTCATGAAGTATCCGTTCAGGGTAAAACCATTTTTTTAATCGGCACCGCCCATGTCTCCAGACACAGTGCCCAGCTGGTGGAAGACACCATCCTTGGGCAAAAACCGGATACGGTCTGTGTGGAGCTCTGTGCCACACGGCTTGCCTCCATCCAGGATGAAGACCGGTGGAAAAATATGGACATTGTCAAGGTAATCCGGCAGAAAAAGACCCTGATGCTCTTTATGAACCTGCTGCTTTCATCCTTCCAGAAAAAGATTGCCGACAAATTCGGGATCAAACCCGGCCAGGAAATGATCAATGCCGTAACGGCTGCCAAAGAAACCAATGCCGTCATTGTTCCTGCGGACCGGGAGATACAAACCACCCTTTCCCGGGTCTGGCGGGGCATGGGATTCTGGGAAAAACTCAAATTGTCGGTATCCCTTGTTTTTTCCTTTGGGGGATCTGATGACCTGAAAGAAGAAGACATTGAACGGATGAAACAGGAAGACATCCTCCAGACACTGCTGGCAGATGTAAAACAAGCCCACCCCATAATTGAACGGGTCTTGATTGATGAAAGGGACCGGTTTCTGGCAGAGAATATCCGGTCGGCTCCCGGGAACAAAATTATAGCGGTGGTGGGCGCCGCCCATATCCCGGGTATTAAAAAGTACATGGCAGATCCAAACCCCATTGATCTTGCAGACCTCAACCAGACACCCAGGGCGGGAAATACGGGCAAAGTATTAAAATGGCTGCTGCCCGGACTTATTCTCCTGATGTTTGTGGCAGGATTTCTGATGGGCGGTAAAAATGCCGGCACCGACATGATATGGATATGGATTGCAGCCAATGGTCTTTTTGCAGGACTTGGCGCCCTTCTGGCCCTGGCACACCCCTATACCATCCTCTCGTCCATCATTGCAGCCCCCTTAACTTCTTTAAATCCCATGATAGCGGCCGGATGGGTATCCGGTCTTGTTGAAGCTTTTTTCCGCAAGCCCAAGGTGCGGGATCTGGAAGCCATCCCCACGGATATCGTTTCCATAAAAGGGTTTTGGCGAAACAATGTCACCCGGATTCTGCTGGTGGTCATCTTTACCAACCTGGGGTCTTCCGTCGGCACCATGACAGCAGTCCCCCTGATGCTGAAACTGCTTTCCTGACGTTCAGACCTGTTTTATCTTGATTTTTTCCTTTGGTCCGGGCTATAGTTGGGGCATAATTTCTAAATCTCCGTTCTAATAATTAGCGTTCATTGAGAATTAAAAACAGGAGCTTTCCGGCATGGATATTTTTGTTGCGCGCCAGCCCGTTTTTACTGCAAACAAAAAAGTTTTCGGGTACGAACTTTTGTTCAGAAACAGCCTGTCCAATACCTTCAGTGGCATTGAAGGGAGCACCGCCACATCCTCTGTTTTGTCCAACACCTTTTTTTCCATCGGGCTTCATGAGATTCTGGGAGAAAAACCTGGACTTGTCAATTTTACCAGGGATCTGATCGTCCGGAAAATGCCCCTGCTCTTTCCCAGGGAACATATTATCATTGAGGTGTTGGAAAACATAGAACCAGACCCTGAGGTAATGGATGCCCTCAGGGAATTCAAGCGCCAGGGGTTTCGCATCGCCCTGGATGATTTTGTCTATGATAAAAAATTTGATGCCATGATCTGCCTTTCTGCCATGATCAAATTTGACATCATGGCCACCCCCCTGGATACACTTGAACCGATCATTGCAACCATTAGAGCCAACAACACCCCCCTTACCCTCCTGGCAGAAAAGGTGGAGACCTACCCGGAGTTTGAACAGGCCAAAGAAATGGGATTCGGCCTGTTCCAGGGCTATTTTTTCGCCCGCCCGGAGATCCTCTCCAAAAAAGATATTTCCCCGGGCCAGGTCACCAAGATGAAACTGATCAATGCGGCCGGACAAAAAGAGCTGAATTTGGCAGCAATTGAAAACCTCATCAAAAAAGACCTGTCCATCTCATTTAAATTGCTTAAATTCATTAATTCCGCTTATTTTCAACGCCCGACCCCCATTAACACCATCAAAGATGCCATAACCTTTCTGGGCATTGATGAATTAAAAAAATTTCTCCATGTGGTGGTGGTCTCGGATCTGGGTGATAGCAAACCCGATGAACTGATACGCTCGTCGGTCATCCGGGCCAGAATGTGCGAGCAATGCGGTAAAATGCTCAACACCCATTTTACCACCGAGGAATTGTTCACCATCGGACTTTTTTCATCCATGGATGCCATTCTGGACCGATCCATGGCAGACATCCTCAGCCAGATCACCTTTTCAGACAAAATAAAAGATGCCCTTTTGGGGAAGGACAAACAATACACCCAGCTTCACACACTGATCAAAAGTTTTGAAAAAGGCCAATGGGATCACAAGCTTTTCAGGTTGATGGACGGCCGGAAAATCATTGAAAAATTGCCGGAATTATACAAGGACGCCCTCCGGATGGCAGATTCTTTTTTCGTCTGATTTTATCCCAGGTCTGCAAATTTCTGAATGCAGGCAGGATAGAGTTCCCACTCTTTTTCAAGCCCTTTTCGTTTGACATCCTCCAGGGTGTCGCCCGCCTCGATTTCAAAGGATCGCTGGCCAATGATGGGCCCTGTGTCCTCTCCGTAATCAATAAAATGCACCGTGCATCCGCCGACCTTGCACCCGTAACGGAAGGTGTCCCCATACCCGTCTGTCCCGGGAAATGACGGCAGAAGGGCCGGGTGGATGTTCATGATTCTGTATTGGCCGGGAGTTGTATTCATCCGGTCGATAAAATAGGGGGTCAGCACCCGCATGAAGCCTGCCAGGACCAAAAGATCTATCTGAAAGGAAAGAATGTGGTCCAAAAGCAGTTTTTCCGCAATGGCCCTGGATTTTAAAAAAAAGTGGATGTTGTCCTTTTCCATATCCCCCGCCTTCAATCGCTGCTTTCCGAGGATCTCCTCCAGGTTGAAATCAGACGGCAGGTCCCCAGGGTCAATACCCTTTTTGCAGGATCGGATAATGTTGGCATAATCCACCACAAAGGTATCGATCCCGGCCTTCCGGGCACGTTCAAGCCCTTTTACACCAGGGGTATCCGAACCGGTGAAAAGGATTCTGGCATCGATGCGACCGGCTGCGCAGGCATCAATTATGGCCTGAAGGTTGGTACCGCCTCCGGAAATCAAGGTTCCCACATTTATGGTTTTGGCCATGGTCTTCCCCCTTATGTAGAAAATTTTTGAGATATCAGGCCGGCATGCAGAACAAATGCGCCCATCTTATTGGTTGCCGTATCCGTTCTGCCCGCCGCAGTCCGGACACTCCCAGGTGATCCCGTTGCAGGTCATGCCCCACTGGTTTTCATACATGCACGCCTGGCACATGGAAAATCCGCACCGGCACTGCCAGCAGAACATAAAGGACTCCCGGCAGCAATGGCAATTCTTATCTTGTTTTTGCCTTCGCTTATCCCTTCGGGCACGCCCGT
>JAHIVS010000209.1 GCA_018816605.1 Pseudomonadota bacterium | reverse complement strand
GGGGCATGGGCCATTAAAAGCTCCAAAATGGTTTTCCGGATTCTGTCCACCTTTTCAGACCGGGTCCTGACAATGATATCTTTTTCCGCCGGGTAAACACAGGAAACAACCAGCTTTGTCCAGCCCCGCATCTGAACTTCCACGATGCACAGCCGGCATCCGCCAAAGGGTTCCAGGCTTTCGTGGTGACACAGGGTGGGGATATATATTCCCGCCTTTTGGGCCGCTCCAAGGATGGTCATTCCTTCCGTGGCCCTTACGATACTGCCGTCAATCTCAAATTGGATTTCGCTCATTTTACCTTACCCTCTTTTGGGCTCTTTTGGGTTATCCGTCTGTCCTCTTCGGCAATGGGTGCCGGAACAGGCACACCTGAAATCTTGGTCACTGCCGTAAATTTCGAGGGGCAGACTTCAAAGCAGGTCCCGCAATTGGTACACTTTTCCTGGTCAATGATATGGATCTTTTTCTTCTCCCCGTCAATGGCTCCGACAGGACATTTTTTTGCACAGATCCCGCAGGCCATACATTTGCCGGGGTCTATATAAAAGGAAATCAGCTGTTTGCAGGACAGGGCCGGACACCTTTTCTCCCGGATATGGGCTTCATATTCCTCCCGGAAATAGCGCAGGGTGCTTAAAAACGGGTTGGGAGCACTCTTGCCCAGGGCGCACAGGGAGGCTTCAACCGCTGTCTCGGAAAGTTCTTCCAGCAGTTCTATATCCCCTTGTTTTCCCTTCCCCTGGGTAATATTGGTCAAAATCCGGTCCATCTGCCGCAGACCCTCCCGGCAGGGAACACATTTACCGCAGGATTCATCCGTAAGAAAATGAATAAAATACCGGGCCACATCCACCATGCAGGTATCTTCATCCAGCACGATCATCCCGCCGGACCCCATCATGGACCCGGCCTGGGTCAATTCATCAAATCCCACCTGTAAATCCAGTTTGTCTTCCGGGATACATCCGCCGGAAGGACCGCCTGTCTGGACGGCCTTGAATGATTTGCCATCCGGAATACCGCCGCCTATTTTATAAATAATATCCCTTAAACTCATGCCCATGGGCACTTCAACAAGCCCTGTGTTGGTGATCTTGCCCACCAGGGAAAAGATCTTGGTCCCCTTGCTCGACTCTGTTCCCACCGAAGAAAACCAGTCTGCCCCGCGATTGATGATCAGGGGTACATTGGCCCAGGTCTCCACATTGTTGAGCACAGAGGGCCTGTTCCAAAGCCCTTTGATATTGGAACGGGTGTACTTGGGCCTGGGCTCTCCGGCCCGGCCCTCCAGTGAGGTCATCAAGGCCGTTGATTCACCGCACACAAAGGCGCCTGCCCCCTGGTGGACGATCACCTTAAAATCAAAGCCGGATCCCAGGATGTTTTTCCCCAGCAACCCATAGCTTTGGGCCTGTTTTATGGCTAGATTGATATTTTCCACTGCCAAAGGGTATTCCTGGCGGACATAAAAATAGCCCTCATGGGCGGCAATGGCATATCCGCCGATGATCAGTCCCTCTAAAATCGAATGGGGATTTCCTTCCAGAAGGGCTCTGTCCATGAAAGCTCCGGGATCCCCTTCATCTGCATTGACGATCACATACTTGATGGGCTCTTGGGCATTTCTGGACCCTTCCCATTTTCGGCCCGCAGGAAAGCCAGCCCCGCCCCGGCCCCGTAAATTGGATTTTTTGACTTCCTCCAAAACATCCAGGTCCGTCATCCGGGTAAGTGCTTTGGCCAGGGCAGAATAGCCGCCGATTGCCAGATAGTCATCAATACTCTTGGAATCAATGCGGATGTTATTGCACAGAACCGTTCGTTCCTGGGCCTTGTAAAAGGAGATGTCCGATTCATGGACTGCCCGTTCACCTGTGACTGGGTCCAAGAAGAGCAGACGCTCAATCAGTTTGTTCTCCTTAATTGTCTGGGAAATAATCTCGGGAACATCTTTGGCCGTTACCCCGAGATAGCAGATTTCCTCAGGATAGATGACCACCACAGGACCGCGTTCGCAAAATCCCGGGCACCCGGTTCCCTTGGTATCCACCTTGGCCGTTAATCCCTGGGTTTCAATCTCTGCTTTAAAGGCGGCTATGACTTCATCTGCGCCAGAAGCGATGCAACCGGCGCCCGCGCATATGGAAATGCAGGGCATGTTCGGATCTCTTCTGGACAAAAGTTCCTGCCTGAAGGTGTCGAGTGCTTCAGGTGTATTCAAGTGCGGCATAATTTTCCCCTACTCATAGATTTTTAACACTTGAGATGTTTTGACCGGTGACATCTTGCCATGGACCTTTCCGTCAACTTCCATGACAGGTCCCAGGGCACAGCAGCCCAGGCAGTTAACCGTTTCCAGGCTGAAGTTCAGATCCAGATCCGTTTCCCCGGGTTTAATGCCGATGGCGTCTTCCACTGTGTCCAGAATCCGTGTGGCCCCCCGTACATGGCAGGCGGTGCCCACGCAGATGTGAACCCTGTGACGCCCTTTGGGAACCAGGCTGAAGGCTTTATAAAAGGTGGCAATATGCTGAATCCGGTTTAACGGGACCGCCAGACGCTGGCTGACCCTGGCCAATGCTTCACTGGAAAGCCATCTGTTCTCACTTTGAATTTCCAGTAATATCTGAAGCAAAGCACTTGCTTCACCATGGTGTTTGTCAATTATCCGATCAATATTGTCCAATTCCACAATCGTATCCATAGCCGTTTCCTTAAATTCTTTCTTGATCCATTGCCAAATGCCTTTTTCCTAAGCCAGGGTGTAACACTTGCTGGCCGTATCGTACCGGACCAGCCCGTGGCGGGATGAGGCCATCATGTGTCTGGATACCTCCGAGGGATTCAACCCCAATTGTTGTGCAATCTCAGTGGTGGGAAGGGGGGTTTCTCCCAGCAGCATCATGATCTGACTGATGGCCAGCCGATCACCGAAAACGGCGTCAAACAGCCGGTGTATCTCGTCACTTTCAAAAAACTGGGTATAAGCCTGTTTTGTTTTGACCGGCACCCTGAGCCGCTCTCTTTCCACCAGCCTCAGGTAGGGAATCAGTTTTCTGGCAGCATCCAGCCTGAACTTAACCTTCTTTCCGTCCATCCCTTCCGCCTTGCCGAGGGGCCCCAGTTTTTTCACCTGCCTGCTGAAATCATCTGTGTAGTCGGCCAGAAGATTTCCATCGGCCCCGGACATAAATTCGGTTCTCAAGCGGCCGGGATCCAGGCCGATGTGGGC
>JAHIVS010000208.1 GCA_018816605.1 Pseudomonadota bacterium | reverse complement strand
GAAATCATATCCTCTTTCACCATGCAGGGCCTGATCCATTCCAATGAACTCTTTTTCCTGGTCAAGCCGGAAACCGACGGTCTTGTCAACAACAAGACAGATGATAAAGGTGGCCGTCCCCGCCAGAAGAATGGTGACCCCCATACCTTTGAGTTGAATCAAAAGCTGATCAAATACGGTCCAGGTTCTCCCGGCTGCTTCTGAAGCAGATGCCAGCCATGAATCCCGGATAAAAAAGCATAACAGAATGACCCCCAACCCGCTACCGACACCATGAATACCGAAACAGTCAAGGGTATCGTCATATCCCAGCTTGATTTTTAGCTGCAAAGCATAAAAGCAGACCAAGGCCGAGGCCGACCCCAGCACCATGGCACCCACCGGCTGAACCACGGCAGCTGCCGGTGTGATGACCACTAAACCTGCAAGGGTGCCTGAAGCAAAGCCAAGGGCGGATGCCTTTTTGTATAAAAACCCTTCAATGAAAAGCCAGCCGTCGGGCGCCCATATCCAATGGCACAACGGACTGTAAACAGCAAGAAACCAAAGAGAAATAAACAAAATATACCCTCTCAGATAAACCCTTTCAGCCAGTGCGCCACTGATCAGGGCAGGGGTTATGATGGCAAATTTTCCCTGGAACATGGCAATAATATATTCAGGTATGCCGTTTGTGATGGTTTCATCAATGCCTCTTAAAAAAAAATAATCCGGATTCCAGCCGACAAATCCGCCCAGGATACTCGTCCCAAAGGTTAATGAATACCCGCAGATCACCCATAACACCCCATAACACCCCATAACACCCCGATGACGGCCATGGCAACAAAGGTGTGCATCATGGTTCCCAAAACATTTTTAGTCCGGACAAGGCCACCATAAAACATGGCAAGACCCGGCATCATCAATAGAACAAGGGCGGTGGAAATCAGCATCCAGCTGGTATTCCCGGAATCAATGGTAGACCCGGAAGCCGCAAAGGATAGAGCAGGAATCAGTGTAAACAGGGGCAGGCTTGCGGCAATCTTCTTTATCAACATGTTGATCCTCCATTGGTTATATGTTGTTTGACAGAAAGGAACGGATGTGGCCAAATAAAAATCAAGATCATTTGGCCTGCACCGCTTTGATCTGTTATAGATAATGGGAAGAAAATAACATCCATTAAGGAGAAAATATGTTTATCAACGGCCAATGGATCTCTGCCACCACCCACAAAGAATTTAGCGTGTTTAACCCAGCCAATGGAGAAGAAATCGCCCGGGTTCCGGACGGGGGGACGGCAGAAGCAACAATGGCAGTTGATGCTGCCCACAAAGCCTTTGGGCCCTGGTCCACCCAGACTGCCTACCAGCGCGCTTCCTTTTTGTTGTCCACCCACGCCCTGATGATGGAAAATCTGGAACACCTGGCCCGGGTGATGACCCGGGAACAGGGAAAGCCTATCCAGGCCGCCAGAAACGAGGTCAAATACGGGGCTGACTTTCTGCTGTGGTTTGCCGAAGAGGCCAAAAGAGTTTACGGCAGAATCATCCCGTCTGCCCGACCGGACCAGCGGTTTATGGTCATCAAACAGCCATTGGGGGTGGTGGCGGCCATCACCCCCTGGAATTATCCCATCTCCATGATCACACGAAAGGTGGCACCGGCCCTGGCCGCCGGATGCACCATTGTGTTAAAACCGGCCGAAGCCACGCCTCTTTGCGCCATTGAAATTTTTAAATTGCTTGAACGATCGGGACTTCCCGAGGGGGTTGCCAATTTGGTCACCGCCCTTGATCCTGCACCCCTGGGACAGGTGTTCACAACGGACAAACGGGTGGCAAAGTTGACCTTTACCGGTTCCACAAGAATCGGAAAACTGCTGGCCCGGGAAGCGGCAAGCGGGATGAAACGGATCTCCCTGGAACTGGGCGGCCATGCCCCCTTTATTGTCTGCAAAGATGCCGACCCGGTCCATGCGGCCAAGGGACTTTCCCTGGTAAAATTTCTAAACACCGGCCAGGCCTGCATCAGTCCCAACCGGGTCTATGTCCATTCCACCATGAAAGAACCTTTTTTAAAGGTCCTCACCCAAAAAATTGCCCAGATGCCCCCCGGAGACGGGATGACCCCGGGGGTTAAGATCGGCCCTCTGGTCAATAAGGCGGCCATACAAAAGGTGGACGACCAGGTCAAGGATGCGGTTCGTCTTGGAGCCACCCTTGTCACCGGTGGATTTCAAATAATGGACCATGGCCTGGACAAGGGATATTTTTACGCCCCCACCCTTCTGACCCATGTCACCCCAAATATGCGTATTTACCGGGAAGAAACCTTTGGCCCGGTGGTTCCCGTCATCACCTATGAAGATGATGACGATCTGTTGACAATGGCAAACGATACCGACTACGGCCTTGCCGCCTATGTCTATACAAAGTCCTATTCAAGGGCCATGAAATTTTTTGAGGGGCTAAATTTCGGCATCATCGGCATCAACGACATCAACCCCACCTCGGCATCAGCCCCCTTTGGCGGGATGAAAATGAGCGGCATGGGCCGGGAAGGTGCCATTGAAGGACTTGACGAATACCTTGAAACAAAATTAGGGGGGTTCTCATTGAACACCTGATACCCCCCTAATTTTATTTTCCTTTGGTGGCCACTGGCAGCCAATGGCTGGCAATTATTCCGGCAGCACCCTATTCTGGCAGCACCCTGACCGCCCCTTCATCGGCAGAGGCTGCCAAAAGGGCATAGGCCTTTAGGGCCTGGGATACCACACGTCCCCGGCCCACAGGTTTCCAGGCATCTTTGCCCTTGGCCTCTTCCCGGGCTCTTCTGGCGAAAAGTTCTTCCTTGCTGATCTTGATGTTGATGGCCCTGTCGGGAATACTTATTTCGATCATATCCCCCTCTTCTACCAGCCCTATGGCCCCGCCGGAAGCTGCTTCAGGAGACACATGGCCGATGGAAAGACCCGAGGTTCCGCCGGAGAAACGGCCATCGGTAATCAGGGCACATTCCTCGCCCAAATGCATGGATTTTATATAGGAGGTGGGGTAGAGCATCTCCTGCATGCCAGGTCCTCCCTTGGGGCCCTCATACCGGATAATAACCACATCCCCGGCGGCAATTTCCCCGGCCAGGATGGCATCACAGGCCACATCCTGGGAAAAGAAAACCCTGGCAGGACCCGTAAAATTAAAGATGGACGGGTCTACGCCAGCGGTTTTCACAATACAGCCCTTTTCTGCCAGATTGCCGAAAAGCACCGCAAGCCCCCCTTCCTTGCTGTAGGCATGGGCATGGGAACGAATGCACCCTAGCTTTCTGTCGGTGTCCAAAACATCAATGTAGTTTTCCTGACTACCCATGGTAAGGCTTTTAACCCCTCCGGGAGCACTTTTATAAAGCGTGATGGCTTCCTTACAAACAGAAGCCCTCATAATATCATATTTGTCCAGGGCCTGGGCCAGGGTCAACCCGTCCACTCTGTTCACCGAGGTATCCAAAAGACCTGCCCGGTCCAGTTCGCCTAAAATCCCCAGAATCCCGCCAGCAGAGTTGACATCTTCCACGTGAAATTTTTTCGTATTGGGTGCCACCTTGCACAGATCGGGAATTTTTCTGGACTGCCGGTCAATATCCGCCATGGTAAAATCGACTTGGGCCTCCTTGGCCACGGCCAGAAGGTGCAGGACCGTATTGGTTGAGCCGCCCATGGCAATATCCAGGGCAATGGCATTCATAAAGGAAGGTTTTGTGGCAATATTCCGGGGAAGCACCCGATCGTTTCCCCGGTCATAATATTCACAGGCCATTTCAACAATCCGTTCCGCCCCCTGGGCAAACAATCGGGTTCTGTTTTTATGGGTGGCAACAACGGTGCCGTTTCCGGGAAGCCCCATCCCCAATGCCTCCACAAGACAATTCATGGAATTGGCCGTAAACATACCCGAACAGCACCCGCAGGTGGGACAGGCCAACTGCTCAATTTGCTCCACCCGCTCATCACTCACGTTGGGATCGGCGCTCTGAATCATGGCATCAATCAGATCCAGTTTGTCAGCGCCCAGCTTCCCGGCTTCCATGGGACCGCCGGAAACAAAAATAGTGGGAATATTTAATCTCATGGAGGCCATGAGCATACCCGGGGTAATTTTATCGCAATTGGAAATACAGATCAGGGCATCGGCCTTATGGGCATTGCACATATATTCCACGCTGTCGGCAATAATTTCCCTCGACGGAAGAGAATACAACATGCCGTCATGGCCCATGGCGATGCCGTCATCAATGGCGATGGTATTGAACTCTGCCGCAAAGCAGCCTTTTTCTTCAATAATTTTTTTAATTTCCTGTCCGATCTTATGCAGATGGACATGGCCCGGAACAAACTGGGTAAAGGAATTTGCGATGGCAATAATCGGTCTTCCCATTTGCGTGTCTTTCATCCCATTGGCCCGCCAAAGGCTTCTGGCACCTGCCATTCTTCGGCCTTCCACTGTATCCAAACTTCTGAGTCTATTGCCCATCTTCTTCTCCTTAACTAGGTGTATCTTCAATCATCTTTTCGTTGTAAATTAAGATTTGTATCATGTTTCTATCCGGGTAAACAACAGATTAAACCAAGGTTTCTCCCCAACGTTCGGTGACATCAAGGAAACGCTATAATTTAAGTTGATTCAATTGAGATTAACACTTTACCATCGATATTTAACAACCCCCCACCGCCTGGGTTATTCATATTACATTTTTTTGATTAAATTTAATCAGTCCCCCGTCAACCTGATTTATGCCCAATTACTAGAAATCCCCGCATTTATAGCACAATATATTTTT
>JAHIVS010000207.1 GCA_018816605.1 Pseudomonadota bacterium | reverse complement strand
CTGATCCTTTTTGGAGGTTTAAATGAAAGTTATATTAAAAGAAACCATTGATACACTTGGTATCGCAGGATCAGAGTGTGTGGTTGCAGAAGGCTACGGACGCAACTATCTTCTGCCCCAGGGAAAAGCGATTATTGCCACTGCCCAGAACAGAAAAGTCATGGAGCAGACAAGGGCAAAACTTGAGCTTCAGATTGCCAAGGAACGAAAGCTTGCCGAAGAGATGGCAGGCAGAGTCAAAAATATTGTATGTACAATTAAGGCCAAGGTCCATGAAGACATCCGCCTTTACGGTTCTGTCACCACCCATGACATCAAAGAGGCACTGGACAGCCAGGATGTGTCGGTCGAACGCCGCTCAATCCTCCTTGCCGAGCCGATTAAGGAAATCGGTGAGTACAAGGTTGCCATCCGTCTTTACAAAGATGTTGAGCCTGAAATTACCGTCAAGGTAATTGCCGAAGACAAAACAGAAAAATAATCCAGGTCCCAAATAAACTGCCCGGTTTTTCCGGGCAGTTTACGGATCTTTACACAAAGTTCCAAGTGAATTGTGCCCAAAAAAAACACCATAAAACCCGATCCCCTGCTAACCCGAACCCCGCCCCACGATATAGATGCGGAAGAATCCCTTTTAAGCGCCATTTTTATCAATAACAACTCCCTGCTGGACGTCACTGAGATTCTGACGCCTGAAGATTTTTACAAAGGTGCCCATAAAAAAATATTCAGGGCCATCCTTGAACTGACTGCCAAGGAAGAAGCCGCGGACCTGGTCACGGTTGCCAATGCCCTCAAGGAAAAGAACGAGCTGGAAAGCATTGGCGGGGCCGCCTATCTGGCATCCATTTCCGATGCTGCCCCGGTTGCGGTGAATGCCCTTCTCTATGCAAAAATCATCCGGGGAAAAGCCGCCCTGCGCCAGCTCATTGATTCTTCCTCCAAAATCATTGAACGCTGCCTTGAAGATAAGGGGGATTTCAAGGATATTATTGATTTTGCCGAAACCGCTATCTTTAATATTGCTGAAAAAAAATCAGGCGGGTCCTTCCAGAGCCTGGGCGATCTGATCAATTTGAATATTGACCATCTTGAGGAACGACAGGGAAAAGACGGCGGGCTGTCCGGGCTGTCCACGGGGTATTCGCGTCTCAACCGCATCACATCCGGCCTCCAGGGATCGGACCTTATTATCCTGGCGGCACGGCCCAGTATGGGAAAAACGGCCTTTGCCCTGAATATTGCCCGGAATGTGGCCCTGGAAGAAAGAAAGCCCGTGGCAATTTTTTCCCTTGAAATGTCCAACGAACAATTGTCCATGCGGCTTTTGACCTCGGAAGCACGGATCGATTCAAACCGCCTTCGCACCGGGTTTATCAGCCAGGAAGACTGGCAGAATGCCACGGATGCAGCAGGAATTTTAAATGAAATGCCCATATTCATTGATGACTCTCCCAATCTCACGGTCATGGATGTCCGCGCCAAGGCCCGAAAACTCTACCAGAAGCACGGAGAACTGGGGCTTGTCATCATCGATTATCTCCAGTTGATGAAAGCGCCGTTTCGGTCCGATCGGAGGGACCTTGAGATTGCAGAGATTTCCCGATCCCTCAAGGCACTTGCCAAGGAATTGAACATTCCGGTTATCGCATTGTCCCAGCTGAACCGTATGCTCGAACAAAGGGGGGACAAACGCCCCATGATGTCGGACTTGAGAGAATCGGGCGCCCTTGAACAGGATGCAGATATCATTGCCTTTATTTATCGGGACGAGGTCTACAACAAAGAACCGGATAATCCCAAAAAAGGAATGGCCGAGATCATTGTTGCCAAAAACAGGAATGGTGCCACGGGAACGGCCTTGATGCATTTCCATGGACAATTTACCCGATTTGAGGAACTGGCACCCGAGTCATACCAGGAATTTCAATGAAAAAACTAGTTTACGGCAGCACCACAGGCCTTAAGAATACCCAGATCAAAAGGATTGAAGACCTGTACACCTTAAAATCTTCTCCTGAATCCATCCTAACCCCTGAAATAGCAGTTCAATTGGTAGCCATCAGCCATGAGATTCGCCGTCAGATAGGCCTGATGATAGACCGTAACGGGAAAATCATCTGTGTCATTGCCGGAGAACCTCAAAGAATCGTAATTCCGGTCACTCCGGAATACATGGCCGGCCCGGGCCGCCTTAAGGGGTTAAGGTGTGTGCACACCCACCTGACAGATGAACAATTGACACGGGATGATTTAACGGATCTTGCCCTGTTGCGCCTTGACTATATCACCGCCATCTGTGTCCGACCCGACGGAAGCCCTGGGAATGTGTATTCCGCCCATGTCCTGCCCGATGAGACGGCAGAGCCCTACCAGGTGATGCCCGTCACCACCATCGACGGTCTGGAGACTGGCTGCCAGGAACAGATTCTGGCCCTGGAATTGGAATTGACCCGGAAAAGCTCCCTGTACAGGCCGGATACCGGGACTGAAAATGCCTTTTTGATCAATGCCACCACCACAAACCCAAAAGATGCCTATGCCTCTTTTGAGGAACTAAAGGAATTGTGCAAAACAAGCCGGATTCATGTGATTGGAAGTGCTCTCCAGCGCAGACAACAGATTGATTCCAAGTTTGTGGTGGGAAAAGGAAAACTGTCCAGCCTGGTGATCACAGCCATCCAGAACCATGCCACCATGCTGATATTTGACAGGGAATTGTCTCCGTCACAAATTCGCTCTATCACCGATTTTGTTGAAATGAAAGTCATTGACCGAACCCAGCTGATTTTAGATATTTTT
>JAHIVS010000206.1 GCA_018816605.1 Pseudomonadota bacterium | reverse complement strand
GTGGGCCATCTCAACCTCGGATTCGATATCCTCTGGTCCCTTAATGTCCGGCATGGTTTCCTGGTGGGCGTATCCGTCTTCTCCCCTGTGAAATGAGGCAGCCATGGAAAAAATGGCCTTTCCCTTTTGAACTGCCACCACCCGACGGGTGGCAAAGCTTGTTCCGTCACGGATACAGTCCACGGTGTAGACAATGGGCAGGGCCGCATCCCCGGCCCGCAAAAAATACCCGTGTAGACTATGGGCAAGGAAATCCGGGTCCAGGGTCCGGGAGGCTGCGGACAGGGACTGGCCAATGACCTGGCCGCCAAAGACATTTCCATAACCTAGATCCTGGCTCTGGCCCCTGAAAATATTTTTTTCAATTTTTTCCAGCTGTAACAGCAGAAGCAATTCTTCCAATACATTTTTCCCATGCATAAGGCTCATTCATCGATTCCTTTTTGTAAACGCGTCACCTCCGGCGCTTGATTTTTCTGTTCATCGGGCCGGGGCCATCCTATCACCGACTGGCCGGAAACTGAATCGGTTTTTGACGGGTTCTCTCTGTTGCCGGCAAAAAAATGACTTGACAGAAGCGTCACCCTGTCATTATGTGTACATTAATAAATTTTGAGGAACAAGGCAAATGGCAAAAAAGAATCTGGAAGAATTTGCATACCACTCCATTATTCGGTTGATCATTGACAACCATTTTAAGCCCGGTGATTTTTTGCTTGAAACCCAATTGTCAGAGGCCCTGGAGCTGAGTCGGACCCCTGTCCGCCATGCCCTGGGGCAGCTGGTGGCAGAAGGGTTTTTAGATAAAAAAAAGAAAAAAGGCTGCTTTATTCCGGCGGTCAGCCCGGAAGACGCCCGCCATATTTTTACCGTAAGGGAAGGTTTAGAGGGTCTGGCGGCGGCTTCTGCTGCCAGGCAGGTGACAGACAGGGATGTGGCTTTTCTCTATGGTCTTCTTGGGCAGGAGGAAGCATTGAAAAAGGCACCTTCAAAGCTGGCCTATGTCCATGTGAATGAAGCTTTTCACCTGGGCATTGCGCGGATCAGTCAGAACAAATATCTGGAGCATTACTGCCGCCATGCGTTTTGGCGTTCCCATACCTATATTTTCTTTTTTGATAATTATTATACCGGGAAACTGGTTTCAGGAAATCAGGAAACAGGCCCCCGCCAGCACGCGGAAATTGTTCAGGCCATTGAAAACAGGAATGAAGAAAAAGCGGGGAACCTTATGAAACAGCACGTTCGCACCACATTTGAGCAGATGTTTGTAAAATTGTAGTGCCTAATGTATACATTGAAAAAGATGAGAGGCCATACCCAATCCATTAAACAAAAAAAGAAGAGGCATATATGAAAATTTTAGTTCTCGGCGGGGCCGGTATCCAGGGAAGGACCGCACTGTATGATCTGGCTTCCGACGACCAGGTCAAAGAGATTATCTGTGCAGATCTGCGGTTTGACGAATTGTCGAAAATTGCCGATTTCACCAACATGGAAAAGATCACCCGGGTCAAGATGAATGTGGAAAACAAAGCAGACCTGCTGCGCCTGTATAAACAGGTGGACGTGGTCATTGATCTTCTGCCCAAGGAATGCAAAACATTTGTGTATGAAGCAGCCCTGGAGGCCCGGGTGAATGTGGTCAATACCAATTATGCCTATTCCCCTGAAGCTCTGGACAAACGGGCCAAACAGGCCGGTATCACCATCATGCCCGAATGCGGGCTGGACCCGGGGATAGATCTGGTGATGTACGGGGATGCCAAATCAAGATTTGATTCCCTGTCTGTGATCAATTCCTATTGCGGCGGTTTTCCCGAGGCAAATGCCTGTGACAATCCCATGAAATATAAAGTTTCCTGGATCTGGCGGGGGGTATTGAGTTCCATCATGCGGGACGGCCGGATCATAGAGGGCGGAAAAATTATTGATATCCCGGGGGAACATCAGCATGATCCTTGTTTTGTTCACCCCATTGAATTTCCGGGACTGGGCACCCTGGAAGCCATTCCCAACGGGGATGCCGTTTTTTTCACCGATCGCATGGGAGTGACCAAGGACATGGTTCATACCGGACGCTATTCGTTGCGCTGGCCCGGATGGAGTGATTTCTGGCGGCCGTTGAAAGTGTTGGGCTTTTTAAGTGAAGACCCGGTGCCGGGACTTGAAGGCAAGGTCTCGCCCAGGGATTTTCTTGACAAGTTTTTAGGCCCCCGGATGCAGTATCGGGAGGATGAAAAGGATTTGATCGCCATGATCAATATTTTTGAGGGGATAAAGGACAACCGCCCCATGCGTCTGACCAGTTCCCTGCTCATTGAGCGGGATCTGGACACAGGGATTCTGGCCATGAGCAAGGGCGTGGGGTATACGGCCTGTATTGTCGCCAAGATGATCGCAAGGGGGGAAATCAAAGAAAAAGGGGTGTTGTCGCCCCTCATCCATATTCCCGTGGCGCTTTTCATGGAACGCTTGAAAAAAAGAGGGATTGTGATAAAGGAGACACTGGAGGAGATATAAGTGCACTGCACAAAAAAAATTGGCAAAGGGATGTCGCGGTATTACCGTTGATTTTATAACAGCAAGATTAAAAGGAGAACAAGATGAATCGAAAAAAATTGGTTTCACTTATTTTGGCCATGGCCGTATTCTTTACCAGCACAAGTTTTGCCGGCACCCTGGGCGAGATTGTTAAACGAGGAGAGCTTCGGGTGGCGGTTCAGTCGGGTGCGGCTCCCTATGCATTTGTTAACAAAAACGGAGTGCAGGCCGGTTCCATGATCGATTTTGCCAAGGGAATGGCAGATGCCATGGGGGTTAAACTCGTTATTCTGGATTTTGACTGGGACGGCCTGATTCCGGCATTGCTTTCCGGTAAGGCAGACATCCTGGCCGCCGACATGACCCCCACCCTGAAAAGGGCCCTTAAAATTTCCTTTGCCGATCCCTGGATCGAAGTCCAGCCCTGTATCTTCACCACAACCGGCGCCGCTTTTCAAACCCTTGAAGATGTAAATAAACCCGAAGTTACCGTGGGGGTTCTTCTGGGCTCCACAGGTGAGACCATGGCCAAACAATATTTGCCCAATGCCAAAATTAAATCCTATAAAGGCGGGGGCCGGATGATTATCCAGGCGCTGATTGCAGGCCATGTGGACGCCGGCGTCAATGATGACCTGGCAGTTCTCACCGTTCTTCCGGATTTTCCGCCCGACTCCATCCGTTTGCTGGACAAACGCCTGGGTACCGGTAAGGATCCCTTATCCTTTGCCGTCCGTCAGGAATCTGTAGACCTGTGGCAGTGGATCAATCTGTATTTTAAAACCGTCCGGTCCAATGGGGAATATGATGCCAACATCAATTATTGGCTCAAGGGCATCGAGTGGAAAAAAGACCACTAAATCGGTTTTTAAAAATACAGCCAGTGATCTTTATCTAAGTCAATGGTGTGCGCCGCATGGCTGCGGGGCACACCCTTTTAACCCAAAACGGACGACACCATGCTGACGGATTTTAATTTCAGAATCATCATCGAATATCTGCCCCTGTTTTTCACCGGGCTCAAATCCACCTTTTTCATATCCATTGTATCCATCCTGCTGGCATTGGCAATGGGCATCATTGCATGTGCGGCCAGGATATCCAGTATTAAATCCATAAAATATCCGGCCATTGCCTATATTGAGATTATCCGGTCCACTCCTTTGCTGGTGCAGATTTATTTTCTTTATTTCGGGCTGCCCACCCTGGGAGTGAAAATACCGGAAATCCAGACCGGGATACTGGCTTTGATGCTCAATTCCGGGGCATATATTGCAGAGATCATCCGGGCCGGGATCAATGCGGTGGACTCAGGCCAGCTGGAGGCGGGGGTTTCTTCGGGGTTAAATTATTTCCAGCGGATGCGCTTTATTATCCTGCCCCAGGCCCTGGGGGTAACGGTACCGCCCCTGCTGGGCCAGGCCATCGTCCTGGTAAAGGATTCAGCCCTGCTGTCCCTGATTTCAGTGATGGAACTGACCCGGTGCGGCCAGACCATGACATCGGAACGGTTCATGCCTTCCGAGGCATTTTTCACGGTGGCCTTCTTCTACATGTGCATCTATTTTGTCCTTAAAACCCTGGCGGACTGGTCCCAGAAACGACTGATTTTCAGGGAGGTGTACTGATTATGATGGCCTTTTATTTTGCCCGGCTTGTGGAGATCTATCCGTTTTTTCTAAAGGGCTTGTGGATGACCAGCAAGATCGCCTTTATCAGTCTTTTGACCTGCACCCTGCTCGGGTTTGTCCTGGGGATTTTCAGATCCGGGAACAACAGGATTCTGAAATTTATTATCGGGATCTATGTCTCCTTTGTCCGGGGTACCCCCTTTGTGGTTCAGATTTTTATCATCTTTTTTATTCTGCCCGAGTGGGGGATTCAGCTGGAAGCTTTTCCGGCAGCTCTTTTGGCCATGTGCATCATGGGGTCGGCCTTTATCTGCGAAATTGTGGCCGGCGGCATCAATGCCATTCCAAAGGGCCAGTGGGAGGCAGCCACCTCCTCGGGCCTGAGCCTTATCCAGCAGCTTCGTCTGGTGATTGTCCCCCAGGCCATGCGGGTAATCCTGCCCCCCCTGGTCGGCCAATATGTGTTGCTGATAAAAGACACCTCTGTGGTATCGGTCATAGGCGTCATGGAATTGACAAGGGTGGGATGGGTGACCGTGGTAAGGATTCCCGAAGGGCTCATGGTATTTTCATTGGTCGGAATTTTATATTTTTCCATTTCATACCCCTTAATCCTCCTGTCCAATTACCTGGAACGGAAAATGGCGGTTTAGCCGGGACGGCAAGGCCGGGGGATCAACCGGGACTGCCCTCTCCCCAACGGACAAGTGGGATAACAACATAGACATACTGGAAAAAAAGATGATTGAATTTAAAGATGTAAACAAGTGGTATGGCAAGCTTCATGTGTTAAACAATATCAATTTAAAGATAGAAAAAGGCGAAGTGCTGGTCATCTGCGGGCCCAGCGGTTCGGGAAAATCTACCCTGATCCGGTGCATCAATCGCCTTGAGAAGATCCAGAAAGGGGAGATCATGGTCAACAAAACCCCCGTTCATCAGAGATCCACCAACCTGACCCGTCTGCGGGCGGAGATCGGGTTCGTGTTCCAGCAATTCCATTTGTATCCCCATATGACGGTGATGCAGAACATCATGCTGGCCCCGGTGAATGTCAAGCATATGGCCAGAAGCCAGGCCAGGCAAATTGCCATGGAAAAGCTGGTCCAGGTGGGGCTGACGGAAAAAGCAGACGCCTACCCGGCACAGCTTTCCGGTGGCCAGCAGCAGCGGGTGGCCATTGCCAGGGGGCTTGCCATGTCCCCTGAAATCATGCTCTTTGACGAGCCCACCTCTGCCTTGGATCCGGAAATGATCGGTGAGGTTTTGGATGTAATGGTCAATCTGGTGTCCGAGGGTATGACCATGTGCGTGGTCACCCATGAAATGGGGTTTGCCAAAAAAGTAGCCGACCGGGTGTTGTTCATGGATGAGGGAAAAATTATTGAAACCGGCACCCCGGCCCAATTTTTTGACAACCCCAAAACCGAGCGAGCCGCTGATTTTATCGGCAAGATTTTAACCCATTAATTCAATAAGAACCATATCAGCAATTGGTAAAAAGGGGGCATCATGAACCTGGACAGCTTGCCACGATTTGAATTGGCACAATTTCCAACACCCATCCATTATCTCAAAAAACTGACAGCGTCCTGCCAGGGCCCTGACATTTACATGAAGCGGGACGATCTGACCTGTCTGGGAATGGGGGGCAATAAAACCAGGAAGCTGGAATTTCTCATTGGCCAGGCGCTGGCAGACGGGGCGGATACCCTGGTGACGGCCGGGGGCATCCAATCCAACCACTGCCGTCTTACGGCCGCCGCTGCATGCAAAGCAGGACTTGCCTGTGATCTGGTCTTAAGCGGTACAGCACCACAGGTTCCCAACGGAAATCTGCTCCTGGATAAAATCTTCCGGGCACGGGTCCATTTTTGCGATAGAGCGGACCGGGAAAAACGGATCATCCAGGTGGCGGACGACCTGAGGTCAAAGGGGAAGAAGCCCTTTGTCATCCCCGTGGGCGGGTCCAACGCCATTGGTTCCGTGGGCTATGTTGCTGCCATGGCCGAACTGCAACCCCAGCTTGCTGCTCTGGACCTTGTGCCGGCCGCCATTGTGTTTGCCTCAAGTTCCGGCGGCACCCAGGCCGGGCTGAGCCTGGGCGCAAAGATTACCGGTTTTGCAGGCGATATCCTTGGCATCAGCATAGACCAGACCAAAACAGGCAAGGACTCCTTCCTGCCCGTCCTGGAATCCATTGCCAATGAAACAGCACGGAGAATCGGCAGTGACCGGGTTCTGAGCCAGACAGATTTTTCCCTTAACTGTGATTATCTGGGGGCAGGATATGCAAAGCCGAAAGATATGGAATTCAATGCCATTAAGGCCCTGGCCCAGCAGGAAGGGATTCTTTTGGGACCCGTCTATACGGCCCGGGCCATGGGCGGCCTTTTGGATCTGATCCAGAAAAAAGTGTTTTCCCGGGACCAGTCCGTTTTGTTCTGGCACACCGGCGGTACGCCTGAATTGTTTGCCTGGGCCGACCGGTTTTGAAAGCTATTGTTTAGGGTCGCTTTTATATGGGGTCAGGCTTTCCTTATTGCATTTTGTTCAGTACGATAATCAAATTTTGATAAAAAGCACAATAAAAAAAACCTGACCCCTTCCTGCAAGGCCAAAGTCCGAAGGGCGCGTTAGCGACATTCACCCCCCCATACTGTAAGGAAAATCATTTTGGGTTTACAGACATTTATCAATTTTTATTTAAAGATTTTTTTTATTCTTACGCCTTTTTTTGTGCTTTCCGCCTTTCTCTCGCTTACCAGAGAGTTCCCGGATTCCGAAAAGAAGCAAATCGCCATCAAGGTGACCATTGCGGTGATGATCAGTTCGTTTGTGATCTATCTGTTCGGGAAGTATATTTTTCAATTGTTCGGAATCACCTTGGACGCCTTCAGAATTGGTGCCGGCACCATCTTGTTTCTGTCCGCCCTGTCCATGATATCGGGCAGCACGGATACGGCAAGTCAGGGCGGAGACCGTCATATTGCCGTTGTCCCCCTGGCATTGCCCATGACAGTGGGTCCCGGTGTCATCGGGGTGCTCCTTGTGATCGGTGCCGAAGCCGGCTCCCTGATCGAAAAGCTCATCATCGGGGCGGCCCTGTTTCTTGCCGTGGTGACCGTGGGAATCATCCTCTATCTTTCAACCGGTATGAAGCGGCTGATCGGCGAACAGGGACTGGTGATCATTCCCAAGATTACAGGGCTATTTGTATCGGCCATTGCGGCCCAGATAATCTTTACCGGGATTTTAAATTTTCTGAAACCGTTCTGAGGAGGTGCGCCTGAAAGCTTAAAGATAACGGCAGTCGCATTTTAAATACGGACCGGCAATTGTTTGTGTCTTGCCCTTTGCCCGTATTGCTGATATTTGTTATGGCTTTATGCACAAGAAAAAGAGGTAGCAGCATGTTGTTTAAGAACGTCAATGATGTTCAGACCCGAATGGAGCAGGCAGGGTATATTCCGTCACCGGAAATTTCTACCATCGTCTTTTTGGCCCAGGAAACCCAGAAACCGGTTTTGATCGAAGGGCCGGCAGGGGTCGGCAAGACAGAACTTGCCAAGAGTATTGCCGCCTGTCTGGAACGGCAGATGATCCGCTTGCAGTGCTACGAAGGCCTGGATGAGTCAAAAGCCCTATATGAATGGGCCTATGCCAAGCAATTGCTCTACACCCAGATGCTCAAGGAAAAAATTAATGATGTCATCTCCGACACCGCCAGTCTTGCCCAGGCAGTGGATGAGATCGCCCGCCATGAGGATGCTTTTTTTTCAGATAGGTTCCTCCAGACCCGGCCGCTTCTTTCGGCAATCACTTCAAAGGACCCCGTGGTGTTGCTCATTGACGAAGTGGACAAGTCCGACCCTGAATTTGAAGCCTTTTTGCTTGAGCTGCTCTCTGATTTCCAGGTCACCATTCCCGAGCTTGGCACCATTGCCGCCCAAAGTCGTCCCTTTGTGGTGCTCACCTCCAATAATTACCGGGATATGAGCGATGCCCTGAAACGGCGCTGCATTCACCTGTATATTGACTATCCGGCCATTGAAACGGAAAAAGAAATCGTGCGGCTGAAAATTCCCGGGATAGAGGAACGATTATTGGACAAAGTGGTTCAGACCGTGGCCAGAATCCGGGAGCTGGATTTGAAGAAAAAACCCTGTATATCAGAAACACTTGACTGGGCCAGGTCTTTGATGATTCTTCAACAGGATGAAATTACGGAAGCGGTAATTTCCAGGACCTTAAACACCCTGTGCAAGCACAAGACCGATTATGGGGTGGTCAGGGCGAATATAGGGCAGTTGATAAAGGCCTGATGTTTCTATGGTCAACCTGATCTTAAAATTTGTGTCCTGCTGCAGGGCGGCTGATATGCGGATATCCACGGCAGAAGTGATAGATTGTCTCGGCCAATTGGCGTTCATGGATACCTGTGGGGAACCCTTGTTCCAAACAATATTGCGAGCCAACTTTGCCAAAAGCCGCAGGGAACAAGGAATTTTTAACCGTCTGTACCATCTTTTCTTCCATGAAATGCAGTCGGGCTTGAATCCGGAATCCGTTTTCCCGGAAAAAACGCAGGCCGGTCAACCCCCGGCGCCAGAACCCGGAATGACCGAGCTTCTTCGTCAGTTCAAAGAGCGCCCGGACGATGCCTTCTTTACCAAAAACCAGGGGGACACACTTGACCGGGCGCTAATGGAGTTTCTGGGCGGCAGTCCCCTTCCGTTTATCGCAGAGGTCCAGAAAATTCACACCCAAGATGAGCAGGCCAGCCCCTTGTTTAGGTCAAACCTGGGCCAGCTGTCCAGCCGTCTGGAGATCATGCTCAGGATCAACCGCCTCAAAACGCGGATGGTGCAGTTTCTGGGCGCCCATGACGCCTGGGTGAACAAGGATGTCCGCAGTGTTACAGCGGCGCTAAACCGCCGGCTGGACAAGGCACTTGAATTTTTGAACACAAATCCCCGCCCGGACAATGCAGGACTTCGGGAAACCGGCAGCCATACCCTTCATTATAAAACCCTTGGCCAGATTCCTTTTTCCAACCTGACCCCGGAAGAAATAAAAGCGGTTAAAGAGATAATAGACAAACTGGTCAGAAAACTGGAGGAAATTTCCTCACGAAGGTTTTCTGCTGCCAGCCGGGGAATGGTGGATGTGAAAAAAACCATTCAGCGGTCTGTGAAATATCTGGGGGTGCCCCTTGAAATCGTGCACAAGGCCCGTCCCCTGCGCAAGGGAAAAATTGTTGCCCTCTGCGATGTCTCCGGTTCCGTCTGGTCAACGGCCAGGTTTATGCTCAATATCTTATATTCCCTTAAGACCTGTTTCAGCCGGGTGAAAAGCCATGTGTTCATTGAACGCCCCTTTGATGTCACCTCTTTTTTTATGTCCCATGACGCCAATGAGGCCATCAAGCGGATTCTCAATGATACCCGGATCAATTATAATGCCAGAACCGATTATGGTATGGCCTTTCAGCAGTTTCGGGACCATCATTTCCAGGAGCTGGATAAAAAGACCACCCTTATTATTATCGGGGATGCCCGGTCCAATTATTTTAATCCCAGGGAATCTTTGCTGGAAGCCATGAGAAATCGCTGCAGGCGCCTGATCTGGCTCAACCCCGAGCAGGAAAAATTTTGGGGAACCGGGGACAGCGAAATGCTCAAATACCGGGACCACTGCAATGAAGCACGGGCCTGCGGCAACCTGAACCAGCTCATGGCGTTTATTGAAACCCTGGTTCTCTAAGTTTTTGTGAATGGACAACGCCAACAGGGGGAGGGGACCATGGAAATAAAGAGTGTTGTTTGTACCGCTGAAAAACAATTTTTCCAATTTGCCCATGCCCATATCAGACCCCTCACCGGCCTTGGGGCCCAGGTCGTTTTTCCAGAAGCGCTTTGGGAAAAAATGGGGGCCCAAAATCTGTTGAACCCGGCCCTGTTCACAGGCCAGGGCTTGGCGGCCAATTCCTGCACGGCCATTACCCGGGCCGGCAGGGCGTTGGTCCATGGGGGGGGCAATCTTGGCATGGCCCTGTCCTGGATGGTCCACCACCTGGCAGCCCGGTCCCTTTCTTTTTCCGGGGATGCTGCGGGCAGCCAAAAATTTCAAGCAGCCCATGGCCCCCTGGGCAGCGCCATCGCCAAAGGAAAGGCCACGGTTAGTTTTGCCGTGTCGGAACCCGGTGCCGGAGCCCATCCCAAATATATGGCGGCCACCGCGACACGGAGCAAAACCGGCTATGTCCTGAACGGTGAAAAAATTTATCTCACAAACGGGCCCATTGCCCATGCCTTTGTGGTCATTGCCGTGACCGGGGTTGATGAAGGGGGAAAGAAATTGTTTTCCGCATTTCTTGTCCCGAAAGAATCCAGGGGACTGACCGTTTTGCCCCCCATGGAAATTGGGTTTTTTAACCCCTCCCCCCATGGCAGCATTTGTATGAAAGATTGCAGGGTGCCGGACACTGCCCTTCTTGGGAGAAAAGACCATGCCCATGGGGACAGGGTCTTGGCCTTCCGGCAAATTGAAGATGCGGCCATGACGGGCCCTGTCACCGGTGCCATGGCCTTCCTCCTGGAGGCGCTGGCCCGTAAAATGGCCACCCGGCCAACCCCAGCGGATGGGGATGTCCAAGGGCTCGGGGGGCTGGCCGTGATGATGGAAACAGCCGAACTTTTGTCCTGTACCGCAGCCGCCGGGGTGGATGACCCGGCTTCTGCTCCTGGCCCGCAGGCATTTCTCCTGGCGTTTAAAAACATCGTCCGTGAGTTTGTGGCAGCCCTTGGGGAGCTTACGGGAAACCCAAGCCTGGTGTTACCGGATCCCTGCGGCATGTTGATCCATGATCTGAGCGCCTCTGCCCGAATCGGCGCTGGCATCTCCCAGATCCAGCAAGTGAAGCTCGGCCGGGAAATTATTAGAAAACACCTATGAAATAGGATTTTATATAGTTCAACATTATTTATATTGACAAAATAAAAGTTGAACCATATAAAATTTATAAACTCTAATTGGAGTATCCTCACAAAAGGTTTGCCATGGCATTAAACAAAACGCAAATTAGAAAAAAAAATATTATTGAGACAGCCACACGGGTATTTGCCCAGAGAGGCTTCCAAGAAGCCACCATCACTGAAATCGCCAAAGAAGCAAAGGTTTCCGAAGCCTCTATTTATGAATATTTTTCAACCAAGGAAGGATTGCTATTTTCCATTCCTGCAGAATCAAGCCATACTCTTTTTGAACTCATGGCCTTTCATTTGAAATTGATCCGGGGGGCTGCCAACAAGCTTCGGGCCATTGTTTTTCTTTTCATGGACTCCTACCAGAACAACCCGGATTTTGCAGCGGTTCTCATGTTGTTCTTAAAACACAATAAAAAATTTCTGGACACAACCGGTCACCAGGCCATCAAGGACGGAATCAGGCAGATTACCCGGGTCATTGAAGAGGGGATTGAAAACAATGAATTCAGGAAGGATCTGAATCCGTATCTGACCAGGTCCATGATCCTGGGAACCATAGAGCATCTGGTGACCAACTGGGTCATGACCGGAAAGCCGGAAAACCTTACCGAATTAGTGGACCCCATGATTGACAGCCTTATCCAGGGAATTGAAGCGGTGCCGAAACCCTAGGTTTTACGGTCCTGTTTTCTGAAGATAAACCCAACCCATATGTAAAGGAGAGAGATGTGAAACAGAATCTGCAATATGAGGATAAACCCTGGCTTGGGTTTTACGATGAGGGGGTGCCGGAATCCATTGCATTTGAAATAACCCTGCTCCACGAGTACCTTGAAGAAAACAGCCGAAAGAGTCCCGACCGTGCGGCCTTTATTTTTCAGGGATATGCGATCAGTTTCAAGGAATTCAACGATATGGCCAATGGATTTGCCGCCTTTCTCCAGGACAAGGGGGTGGGAAAAGGGGATGCGGTTGCCATTCTTTTGCCCAATGTGATTCCCTGTCCGGTCGCCTTTTATGCCATCCTGAAAATCGGGGCCATTGCCGTGATGAACAATCCCCTTTATGCGGACAGGGAGCTGAGCCACCAGTTCAACGATTCAAATGCTCTCCATTTGATCACCCTGGATCTTCTGGCCAACCGGATGATAGATCTTCGGCCCCAAACAAAAATTAAAACCATTGTCGTTACCTCCATCGGCGATTATCTTCCTTTTCCCAAAAATATTTTGTTTCCCCTGGTGGCCAAGCGAAAAAAACTGGCAGCCACGGTGAAGCAGGCCCCGGATGTGTACAAATGGAAACAGGTTGTCCGGCAGTATGGGGGGCAGGTCCCTGCTCCTGTGCCAGGGGGCATCCGTTTTGAGGATGTGGCCATGTACCAGTATACCGGCGGAACCACCGGGGTTTCAAAGGGGGCAGTGCTTACCCATGGAAACTTGAGCAAGCAGACCCAGCAGATCAATGCCTGGCTCCCGGAGTTTAAGGACAGCTGTGATGAAGTGATGCTGGGTGCCCTGCCGTTTTTTCATGTCATGGGACTTACCGTGTCCATGAATTTTGCCATCACCAAGGGGTGGACCAATATCCTGGTGCCCAAACCCCAGCCAGAACCCCTACTAGAGGCCATGGAAAAATTTAAGCCCACAGTGGCTCCCCTGGTTCCCACCATGTTCATCGGCATCTTAAACCATCCGGGTGTTGAAAAAGCCGATTTAAGCTCCATCAAGGCCTGTGTGTCCGGAAGCGCCCCCCTTCCCCTGGAGGTGATCCGGGGGTTTGAGGAAAAAACAGGGTCCATTATCATTGAGGCTTTTGGCATGACGGAATCGTCCCCTGCCACCCATGTCAATCCCTTTGGAAAAGGAAAGCGAAAGGTGGGCAGCATCGGGGTGCCCCTTCCGGACACCCTTTGCAGGATTGCAGACCTGGAGGACCCCGCAAAGAACATGCCGGTGGGAGAACCGGGAGAACTGCTGGTCCAGGGCCCCCAGGTCATGAGGGAATATTGGAATATGCCCGAAGAAACGTCGACCACCATCGTCAACGGTTGGCTGCACACGGGAGACATCGCCTATATGGATGAAGACGGTTATTTTTTTATTGTGGACCGGAAAAAAGACATGATCATCTCCGGCGGGTATAATGTTTATCCCCGGGATATTGACGAGGTGCTGTTTGAACATCCCAAGGTGCAGGAAGCCTGCGCCATCGGCATCCCCCACCCAAGCCGGGGGGAACAGATCAAAGCCTTTGTGGTGCTGGTTCCGGGGCAGACGGCAACTTCGGAAGAAATGATCGACTATTGTGCCGAAAAGTTGGCGACCTATAAATTGCCCACCCAGATCGAATTTATTGAGGAACTGCCCAAGACCAATGTGGGCAAGGTGCTGAGAAAAGATTTAAGAGCCAGGGAACTTGCCCAAAGGAGTTGAAATGTATACCCATCTGTTCAGTCCCATTGCCATCAATGGCAGAGAAATACGAAACCGGATTGCCTATCCCTCCCTGGGGCTGTTGTATTCCTATGACACCAAGCTCAATGACCGGTATTATCGCTTCTATGACGAGATTGCCCGGGGCGGGGCCGGCATTGTCACCATCGGTCCTGTGGGGGTGGATTTTATCGGCGCCGGGTTTGTTCCCCTGTCCCTTGCCCGGGATGAGGCCATTGTCTCTTTTGCCAAGGCGGTTCGGATGATAAAGGCCAGGGGGGCCAGTCCCTGGATTCAGCTGTTCCACGGGGGCGCCTATACCCATCCCTTTCTCATCAACAATGACACGCCCATGGCGCCGTCTGCCGTATTTTCAACCTATTCCAAGACCACCCCCCGGCAGATGAGCCTGGAAGATATCAAAGGGGTTCAGCAGGCATTTGCCGATGCGGCACAAAGGGCCAGGGAAGCCGGGTTTGAGGGGGTGGAGATCATCGGGTCTGCCGGGTATCTGATCACCCAGTTTTTATCCCCTTTGAAAAATCTGCGCCAGGATGAATACGGGGGCAGTTTTGAAAACAGGGTGCGGTTTCCCCGGCAGATCATCGAAATGGTCCGCAATCGCGTGGGGCCGGATTTCCCCATTGGCGTGAGGATGGCGGGCAATGATTTTGTGAAGGGCTCAACAACGGATGACCTGACCCCCGAGATTGCCAGGGTCTATGAAAGG
>JAHIVS010000205.1 GCA_018816605.1 Pseudomonadota bacterium | reverse complement strand
CCTCTTGTTTTTACTTGGTCGTTTAAATAAAAAGGAACTTTAAGTTGTGACCCAGCATTTTCAACCCCAGGAATACAACTCCTGCTGGTCTGCTGGAAGCCCTTTTTAATGCGACTAATAACGAACGGGTTAGATCGGTGATATTTTTAGAATCCCTTTTCTTTGTTTGGTAAATCATTAAGTGCTGCCACAGTTCTATGGTTTCCAAAACAAGGTTGTTTTTTGATTTGAACAGGATTTGAATTATTGCCAACTGAAAAGTCAGCAACCAGATTAACACCCGATACATTATCTTTGTGCTCCTTATTTAATTTTCAGCAAGAAGCACAACTGAATATCAGGTTCATTTAGGATGGACAATAAATTTTATAAAACCTGCAATGCGTTGATATTGTGAAATGATCCTATATTGGCAAATTTCCTGGTATCAGGCGGGAGTTCCGGCAAGGGTATAACTTTTATCCAAGATACGGATCATGAAATATTTCTCTCCGATAAGGACCTTTTCAGAGAGGCTTGCCTGGACCTGGAAAACTTGAGGGTTGCCGGGGGTAGGTCCCGGCAACATGCGGATACTCCAGGTAGAGGACAATAGGATGTTTATCATCCTTTTCTGGGCATCCCTCCTGGGCAAGATCGTACCGGTTCCCCTGAGCCTTGCCAACACCGACGAATACCGCCTCAAGCTCCATAAAGTATGTGAGGTGCTCGGGAACCCGTTTGTGGCATCGGATGGAGGTGTTTCCGATGATTTTGAAGCTTACCTGATCCGTGGCGGGCAGGGAGAACTGCTGGGTAAGTTCAGAGAAAACCGGGTGTTTCCAGGGGAATTCACCACGGAGTCCGGAGAAAAAAATGCGGTGGTAAGAATTGAAACCCCGGCTCCGGGCGATACGGCAGATATACAGTTCTCATCCGGCTCCACAGGAGATCCCAAGGGCGTTGTCCTGACCCATGATCTGGGGTTGATCGGATGGCACCTGAACCCCCTTGTCGCCCATGTGGCCCAGTACCTCATGCTGCCGAAAACCTTTGTGGGCAATCCGGCCATATGGATCGACAAGATAAGTGAACACAGGGTCTCCGCCACCTGCTCCCCGGGCTTCGGGTTCTACCATTTTTTGAAGTTTGCCGAAACCGACCGGGGGAACGCCTGGGACCTCTCCTGTGTTCGAATTATCCTGAGCGGGGCCGAGCATATTTCCATCGACCTTTACAACGCCTTCCTGGAGGAGATGGGGCCGTTCGGTTTGAAAAGAAACGCGATTATGCCGGCTTACGGCCTGGCCGAAGCGACCCTTACCGTTTCCGTAAGCCCCTTGGCCGAGGCGTTCACCACCCATTAACTGGATGTGAATGTCATGGGCGTGGGAGAGAAGGTGAAAAATGTTTTGCCCACGAATCCGAAGAGTGTCCCTTACGTTGATGAGGGAGAACTCCTTACCGGTTTTACAGCCGGAATATATGACGCGTTCGACAATGTGCTGCCCGAAGGAACCATCGGGCACATCCTGGTTAAAGGCCCGAGCGTGCGCCAGGGATATATCAACAATCCTGTTGCAACCGAAGAATCCTTTACAGAGGAGGGGTGGCTGAGGACCGGAGACCTGGGGTTTTCCCGGAATCGCCGATTGACCATTACCGGCAGGTCCAAGGAGATGATCAGTATCGGCGGAATGAATTTTTATCCCCATGATATTGAACGGGTGGCTGGAAAGGAAAAAATAATCGACGGAAGGCCGGTTGTCGCCTGCGGGGTGTATGATTGTGAAATCTTTGCCGAGGAGTTGATCCTATTTGATTCCTACAAAAAAGGAACCGAAACGTTCCTCCCGGTGATCAACGCGGTCAAGGAACGGATCGCAAGGGATTTTAACTTGCCGGTATCCCGGGTGCTTCCAATAAAATCCATTCCAAGGACCACCAGCGGAAAATTATCATAGTGAGTAAATCTGAAATCGTCGGCCGCTCTTATGAGGCGGATAAACGGTTATTGAAAAAAATATTGCGGCAAAAAGCCGCTGCTCGCAGAAAAACAGGTCCCATGTCCATGGGCCAGATATCTCTTTTCCTGGCATACCTGGAACAATCCGATGGACATGCTTACAACATCCATTTTTCCTTTAAAATAAAGTCTGTGATCCGTTTCCAAACACTGGAAGATGCCTTTCAACAGCTGGTCGACCGTCACGAGATTCTTCGAACCACCTACGGGTTTGAAGATGATATGACGGTGCAAACGGTTCACGGTCACATGGATGCGGTTTTAGGCAGCGTCGATCTGGCCGGACTTCCTGAAAACCGGATAAACGAAAGACTCAAGACAGATGCGAGGCATCCTTTCGATCTTTTTCAAGGTCCCGTGATCCGTGCATGCCTCTATTCCAAAGGCGGGGAGGAGCATTCTTTTCTTCTGACCCTGCATCACATTGCAGGGGACGGCCGCTCCCTTTTTGTCCTGGTAAAGGAGTTGCTCGCCAGCTATCGCCAATTGTGCATGGGGAAGGGCGGTTCATTGCCTTCCATGCCCCGTTCCCAGTACCTCGACTTCGTTCTATGGGAGCAGGAGCTTCTGGGCGGGCCCCGGGGAAAAGTTCTCGAAGCTTTCTGGGACAAGGCGCTTGAGGGACCCCTTCCTCTTCTCAATCTGCCCCTTTCCCCTGTCACCATGGAGGATCCGGGTTCAAACAGCATTTCCCTGGAGCTTGGTAATGAGCTTGCGGACCGGATCAGGGCCCTTGTAAGGGAAACGGGAATCGGTTTTTACACGGTGGCCTTCTCGGCATTCACCGTTCTCCTGCACCATTATTCCGACCAGGAGGAGATTCTTGTAGGAATGCCGACCAGTACCCAGCTTTCCCTCTCTTCGGCCAGGGTGGATCCCGATGTCGCAGGATACCTGGTCAACCCGGTGGTGATCAGAAGTCGTATCAAGGAAGCATATCTCTGTTATTTAAACGATCT
>JAHIVS010000204.1 GCA_018816605.1 Pseudomonadota bacterium | reverse complement strand
GAGCATGGACTGCCCCAGATGATCCTGAAAGATTTAGGGGTGTGGGAAAAAATGACCATGGTCCATACGCCGGAGTTGAGACGGATTCTCACAAAGGATTTTGACCTCACCCTGCCGGCCAAAGACCCGGAAGGGGTCAAGCGCGTTTTATCCGACACCTTTCCCCATGAAACAAAGGGGATACATGCCTTTTACACCGAGATGGAACAGGTGATTGCGCAGCTGTGGCAGGGCCAAAAAACCACCCCCTCCATGATGGATATCCTCGAAAAAATCACCCTTGAACAATGGATTTCCCGGCACGTTACCGATCCTGGCGCAAAATACTGCATGGCGATTTTTTCAGGATATTACGGGCTTTCCCCAAGGGAAATAAATGCGCTGTTTTATGCCATTGCCACCGGGGAATATCTGGTGCACGGGGGCCAGTATTATAAGACCCGATCCCAGGATTTGAGTGACACCCTGGCAGGGGCCATTGAAAAAAATGCAGGGAATATCCAATACAACACCCTGGCAAAGGAGATCATGTTTGATGATACAGGCGCTGTCCGGGGCGTTACCACGGACAAGGGCATAACCCTTCCGGCCAGGGCGGTTGTTGCCAATTGCAGTGTTCCGATTTTGCTCAACCAGATGATCCCCCCAAATAAAATTCCCAGTTCTTTTATGGACCAGGCGGCACAACGGCGGCCCTCTCTGTCAAGTTTTGTGGTCTGGCTGGGCCTGAACCGGGAGCTGCCCCATATCAAGGAGTATGAAATTGATATTCAGTACCCGGAGCATTCCTACGACACCCTGATGCAGCCTTTGGATGATCCCGCCCGGTCTGACATTAGTCTGACCCTCTACGACAATTTGTTCAAAGGGTATTCATCTCCTGGCAACTCCACCCTTTCCATTATGAGTCTGTGTGACTATGGTCATTGGAAACCATTTGAAACCGCCTATTTCAACAATGATAAAAAAGCCTATAATCTTGAAAAAGAACGGATCGCCAGGGCCTTCATAGACCGGGTGGAGCAAACCCTAATCCCCGGCCTTGGCCAGGCCATTGAGGTGATGGAAATCGGCACCCCCCTGACCAATGTATTTTATACAAAGAACCCCAACGGAGCGATTTACGGATATGACCGGAACCTGCCGCCCCTGGGAAGCCAGACCCCCATAAAAGGGCTGTATCTTGCTTCGGCCTGGTCCCATGGGGGCGGTTATACCCCGGCCATGATGGCGGGAAGACAGGCCGCCAAAACCATTTTAAAGGAGTTTGCCGCCCGCTCCTGACTCTTGTAGACACCATGGCAAAAAGACAAGGCAAACCGTTAATGAAAATCTCCGTTCCCTTTTCCCCGGCCCTTGAATTAATAAAACAGGCCTGTTATTGTAGGCGTATGCGATGTTTCCATCGTCGTATACAGTTTATAAGAGGAGGGTGTCGTGCCGGTGATCATAGAGAATTTAAGAAAATTTGTCGCCCCTGAAATCATCTTTGGCAATGGGGCCCGGTATCTGGCAGGGGAATATTGCAAAAAATTTTATATTGCAAAACCCATGATTGTCACGGACCCCGGGGTGATGGCGGCCGGATGGGCCGACCAGGTGGCCCAGACCCTTATTGAACACGATATCGCCTATGTCACTTTTTCCAAGGTCTCCCCCAACCCCCGGGAAGAGGAAGCCATGATGGGGGCGGCAGCATATCTTAAGGCTGGTTGTGACGGAATTATTGTTGTGGGAGGCGGATCTCCCATGGACTGTGCCAAGGGAATCGGGATTGTGGTCTCCAATGGGGGGCATATTCTCGATTATGAGGGGGTTGACCAGATCATGTCCCCCCTGCCGCCCATGATTTTCATCCCCACCACTGCCGGCACCTCGGCAGATGTTTCCCAGTTCTGTATTATCAACAACACAAAAGAACAGGTGAAAATAGCCATTATCTCTAAAATTGTGATACCGGATATCGCATTGATCGATCCTGAAACCACCACCACCATGGACCCCTATCTGACCGCCTGTACCGGAATGGATGCACTGGCCCATGCCGTGGAAGCCTTTGTTTCAACCGCCAGTTCCAAAATCACCGATGTCCATGCCCTTGAGGCCATTCGTCTGTTAAAAATCAATCTGCCCCAAATTTTGGATCATCCCCAGGACATGGTTTTACGAGAGAATATCATGCTGGCCAGCATGGAAGCAGGCCTTGCCTTTTCCAATGCCGTGCTCGGGGCGGTACATGCCATGGCCCACAGCCTGGGTGGCTTTTTAGATCTGCCCCATGGGGAATGTAACTCTCTTTTACTGGAGCATGTGGTCAATTTTAATTATGCGGCTGTCCCGGAAAGATTTCTCGTCATCGCCCAAAATCTGGGGCTGGATACAAGGGGGTTGAACCAGAAAGAACTTAAGGCGGCCTTGTTCGGGCAAATCCGGTCGCTTAGATATCAGTTGGGTATCTCCAAAACCCTTGGCCAGGTCCAGGTGAAACAGCAGGACATTTCCGATTTGTCGGAAAAAGCCCTCAACGATGCCTGTCTGCTGACCAACCCCCGGAAAACCAATAAACGGGACATTGAGACTATTTATGAAGAAGCCCTCTGATAAAAGACCCATGGACACCACCATTGCAAAGCTAATGGGTTTGGGGGAACGGTCTGTCCAAAAGAGTTACTACCCCCAGCTTCAAAAAAAAATCAAGGAACTTGAAACGAGTGAGAGCCGGTATCGCCTGCTGGCAGAGAACATCTCCGACGTGATCTGGATGCTGGATCTTAATTTGAACATTCTTTATATCAGCCCCTCCATTGAGCCCATCTGCGGTTTTTCACCAGAGGAGCTGGAAGGAACTTCGTTTCTCCGTTTGTTGGTGCCGGACCATGCAGACCTTTTTTCAGACCGGATATCAAAGGGGATTAATGAGCCCGCATGTTCGGCAGATTCTCCCCATCCGGCAATGGTGATAGAACTTTTGCAGGCCAATAAGGACGGCACCACCACCTGGATAGAGGCAAAGGTCTCCTGTTTTTCCGGTGATGGGGAAACTGAAAGAAAAATTCTCGGGATTGCCCGGGATATTACGGATAGAAAGCAGGCAGAAAAGGAAAAACAGGAAATCCAGGCACAACTGCTGCAATCCCAGAAAATGGAGTCTATTGGTACCCTTGCCGGCGGTATTGCCCATGATTTCAACAATCTTCTGACCATCATCAACGGCTATTCCGAGTTGATCCTGAACAAAATGGAAGCAGATCATCCTCTGTTTAAAAAAATCTGCGCCATTTCCCAAGCCGGAGGACGGGCCGAAGACCTGACCCGGCAGCTATTGGCCTTCAGCCGGAAACAGATATACAGCCCCAAAATTCTGGATATTAATACCACCATCTCTTCCCTGGACAAGATGCTTCGTCGGCTGATCGGTGAAGATATTCATGTGGAAACCATTCTGGACAAAAATATCGATATGATTCTGGCAGATCGGACCCAGATTGAACAGATTTTCACCAATCTTTTGGTCAATGCCAGGGATGCCCTGGTAGACAGCCGCAAAAAAAAATTAAAAAAACGGATCACCATTGAAACCGGGCAGACCCTGTTTCCCCGTGAGGCCGTTAAAAAAATGAACCTGAGCCACCCGGGCCAATATGTTTTCTTTTCCGTATCCGACAATGGCAGGGGGATGGACAAAGAAATTCAGAAGCGGATATTTGAACCCTTTTTTACCACCAAACCAACAGACAAGGGAACCGGCCTCGGGCTTGCCATGATCTACGGCATTGTTCAACAGAACCAGGGCAATATCCAGGTCTATTCAGAGCCGGACCAGGGGACCCTGTTTAAAATCTACTGGCCATCCACATCCCGGGAAAAGATCCCACCGGAGAAAACAGTTGCCCGTGTTGAAAATCTATCGGGAAGTGAAATGATTTTGCTGGTGGAAGATGACCGGGAGGTTTGCCAATTTGCCGCCAATGCCTTAAGGTCCCTGGGGTATGAAATCCACATGGCATTTGACGGCCAAAAGGCCCTGGAATGGATTCAAACCAGTGGGGG
>JAHIVS010000203.1 GCA_018816605.1 Pseudomonadota bacterium | reverse complement strand
TGACAAAAAAGCGGCAATTGTATTAGTATAATCCAATGGCAATGTCTATATCGTAACACTAAATAGAATGTCGGGTGTTTATGAAAAACGCATATCATTTGGCCTTGATGGTGCTGTTTCCAATCATAGCCGTTGCCTCCTTTGAAGAGATCCAGACCGATGCCCGGCTCTACGGTCTGGCCGGGGCCGGGGTGGCGCTATCCGACATGACCGGCAGTGACCTGTTCAATCCTGCATTGCCGGCGCTGGCCCTGGACCTCTCGGCCTCCAGCGGCAGTTCGATCCCGTTCGGGCTGACAGACCTGACGACCTTCTCCGGCGCCTATGCCCATCGTAAAGATAAAATGGGCATGGGTGCAGTGCTGGCTACCATGGGCAATCGTCTATACCGGGAAAATATTTTAAAAGGGGCATTCTCCTACCGCCTGATAGAAAAGGCGGCAGTAGGAGTTTCCCTTAATTGCTATCAGTTAAACATCAAAAGATACGGTTCAACGGCCGGAATGGGGCTGGACCTGGGAGTGTTGGGCAAACCAGTGGAATGGCTGGCGCTGGGAATGAGGGCTGCAAATGTGAACCGCCCGACCATCGGCCAAAATGGTGAGGAACTTTCGCAAAGCCTTTCGCTGGGCGCGGCGGTGGAACCCTTGGATCAAATTACGCTTTCCGTTGAGCTTAATTGTCAGCGGGACTGGCCCTGCCAAGTACGCATCGGGCAGGAATATCGCTATGGCAACCTTTTGGCCCTTAGGGCCGGATTCTGTGATCGGCCCAGCACGGCCAGCCTGGGATTCGGGGTGATTCATAGAAATTTAAGACTGGATTATGCCATCAGGACCCACACCGATCTAGGGCTATCGCACTGCCTAAGCGTTAACTATATCACCCAAAGGATATTTGCCAGGCCTGAGAAGGTCAGGATAGAGAATACTCAAACCGTCAAAATCATCGAAAAGATAGATCCCAACAGCGCTTCGTTTGATGATCTCTGTCTTTTGCCTGGCATCGGGTCCCAAGCGGCCGCAGATATCATTGCTTATCGCGACAGCATAGGGCCGTTCGAGTACCTCGAGGATCTAGCCGAAGTCAAGGGGATCGGCCGGTCAATGCTAGAGAGAATGGCTCCGTATCTGACCCTGGAATACAAACCCTACATCCCGCTAATGATAAATATCAACCAGGCCACAGACCAGGAATTGGCCGCCCTGCCGGGCATCGGGCCCAAGACCGCCGGGAACATTACCGCCTACCGCCAGGAGAACGGCCCCTTCCGGAACCTGGAGGATATAATGAACGTCAAGGGACTCGGGCGGAAGACCTACGAAGAGATAAAGAATCTTATCACAATCGGGCCATGAACAAATTTCTGAAGGGCCTGGTGATGCTGATAGCAATCTCCTTAAATGCCGGCGCTCAGGAGATACCAGATATCGAGGACGAGCAGGCCTCGCAGGACCTTGCCGAGCAGATGATCTATCTGCAGGAGCACCCGGTAAATCTCAATCATGCCAATCTTGATCAACTGATGATCCTTCCGGCGATCACTCCCTACCAGGTCCTCCGGCTGGACCGATATTTAAAAAGCCATCCCAAATTGAACGACCCGTTCCTTCTGGCCAGGGATTCCATTTTGGATCTGCAGACCGTGGAATCTTTGCTGCCCTATATCTGCCTTGATTCCTATCTCCCCGCCAATGGCGTCAAATTTAAGTTTTCCACCAGGCTGCTGCGAAAATGGCCGGATGCGGATGGTATTGCCGACGGCAGTTTTCACGGTTCGCCGCTAGAGAGCCGCACCCGGATGTGGTTTCGCCCGGATAAAAATTGGGAGATATTCGGGCAATGCCAGCATGATGTGGGCGAGCCGGCCTGGAACGACTATTATTCCGGCAATGTATGGTGGTCGAATGGCGGGGGAACGAAGCAGGTAATAATAGGGGATTATCAGATGAAGATCGGGGAGGGGCTGGTGTTCGGCGGCAGCTCCCCCCGCATATTCTCCAGCTATTGGGCCGGCTCGGCCCGGCTTGATGCGGCAGTGGTGCGGCCGTATTTTTCCTCCCATGAATACAGGGGCTTAAGGGGATTTTGCTTAAAATATCCATTACATGAGAATCTAAATATCATCTGTTTTGCCTCCCGGCGGCAGATGGATGCCAAAATAGATTCGCTGGACCAAATAACAAAAATCTATAACGGCGGATACCATCGCAGCGATGCGGAGCTGGAAAGGAAAAACAATTCGGCCGAAACCGTCATCGGCGGACGGGCTGGCCTTAGCACCGGCTGTACCTGCGACATCGGGATAACCGGCTATAACCGGTCCTACGATAAAACGTTAGTCGAAGGATTATATAACGCTTCCCTGATCAGTCTGGATGCCAGGACCGTAGTGGATAAAAACTGGGCCTCGCTTGAGCTGGCCAAGGGCCAGGGGGCGGTTGGCGGGTATAGTGGGGAGATCGGGTTTATGGCGAGGGATTATGCGGGCCGAATCAATTTTTACGGGTATTCCCCGGAATTCAACCCTCCCCGTTTCAATTCGGACAGTTATTACGGCGGCGATGATGAAAAGGGGGCCACCATCGCCGGTTCGTACCGGGCTCCTTTGGGTTTTGATGTATCGGCTATCTATAACCAATTCTATCCCTGGCAACCGTTTTCCATTTCATCCCAGGGTTACAGGGGTTTTCGCTACGAAGCCAGGCTGGATAAAAAAATATTCCAGGGTCTCCTGGCCGATCTTCGGATCAGATCCCTGCAGAAGGAATATTTTGCCGATGGACAATCCGGCGATCCGGTATACCATATCTCGAACATTACCCTCAAGGCCGGACTGCGTTGGCAATTGGCAAAAAACTATAGCGCCGGCGGCAGGTACCAAACATCCTTTTTCGGGGATTCCCGGCACGATGACAAGAAACGCGGCGAAATAATATCCTTAGCCGTAAAAGCCCAGCTGCCTAAAGATCTCACGATCCAAACTCAATCGGTTTTTCATCACGCACCCAGTTACGATGCCAGACTCTACCTGTCGGAGCCGGAGCTAAGGTCCGGAGGGAGCTTTCACGGCTACTGGGGTTTGGGGCGGCGGGATGCTTTATTTTTGAGATATGCTTTGGGCCGCTCCGGGGCCTTTTATCTGAAAATAGCCAGGCAGATAAGGGATTACCAGGGCCAGATTACTAAAAACACTGAATTGGGAATCGAGCTGGAATTTTTGTTAAAATAGATCCGATTTTATGTTATAATGATATGTTGAAATATAAACCGAAAGGGACCGGTTTATGACCGAAGACAGGGACCAAATAAAAAGCAAAGAGCTTGAGCTGAGGGAGGCGGAGGCAAGGCTCGGTCCGGACAATCCCGAATTGATCCCCCTGCTAAAAGAACTGGCGGAAACCTATACCCACTGGGGAAGGTTTTCTTTGGCCGATCGCTTATACCGTAAAGCTCTGGAAATAACCATCAGAGAATCCGGCCCGGAGAGCCTGGAGGTTGCCTCTTGTTTTAATAACGTGGCCGTTTTGTGCAGCATTCAGGGGCGCTATTACGAGGCCCTGCCGTTTTATGAAAAATCCCTAAATCTGAATAAAAAACTGGCAGAGGGCGATGTCTTGGCACAGGCCAGACTGATGGCCAATATTGGGACGGTTTACAAAATACTGGGCCGGTTCGCACCGGCCGAGGAAATTTTGCTTAAGGCCCGGGAGATCTTCCAAAAGGGATCCGGCGGCAATGATCCAATGCTGGCAGGAATACTGATAAATCTGGCCGGGCTGTATCGCGATCTGAACCGTCTGCCGGAGGCCGAATCCCTGTGCAGTACGACCATCGAAATGTCATTGAACGCCTACGGCCCCGAGCATCCACAAATAGCCTTATGTTATAATAACCTGGCCG
>JAHIVS010000202.1 GCA_018816605.1 Pseudomonadota bacterium | reverse complement strand
TGGAATTGCGGCTACGGACTTCTTGAAACCCTTTGCTTCCTCCAAGTTTAATTAAAGCAGTATTCACATTGGTAGTGAGAGCGTCACGGAGGAAACCGAATACACTGAAAATCGAGCTTTTCCCGGTGCCGTTAGCCCCAACAATAACACAGAAATTGGGCAAATCATTTAATTCTGCGTTTTGAAAGGCTTTGAAATTTTTTAACCTTATTGACTCGATTTGCATTTAGCCCCCCTTCAAAGACTTTCTTTTTCCGAAAATTTAATAATCGTTAAACCCCTATCAATATTTATGATACCTGTAAAGATATTTCAAACAACACATTTAGGAGACTTCGCGTTTTAATATTTATTTATCTGCGATCTCCTATCTCTAACGATCCCGGGGAAACTTGCCTTACCCATGGACATATGGTAGACCCCTTTGTGTTTATAGATAAAATTTGGGTTTCAAAACATATTGCTGAAAAACAGCAGGAGAACAGGATGTCCTGGGAATATAGTTATGCCGCACTGGTGATTTTGGGTGCCGGTTTGATCAGAGGATACTCTGGATTCGGCTTTGCCATGATTTCGGCCATTACCCTTTCCTTCATTTTTCCCCCGGCCCAGGTGACCCCGGTGATCCTGTGCATGGATGCGGTTGCCAGTTCCTGGCTGCTTTATAAAGCCAGGCGAGAGGTGGACTGGAAGGGGCTTTGGTTGCTTGGATCCGGGGCGCTTCTGACCCTGCCGTTGGGAACCCTGGCATTGGTGGTGGTGCCGGTGACTGCCATGCGCATCTTTATCTCCTTTACGGTCATCTGCCTTTGCCTGGGCCTGCTCCTGAAAAAAAGGCAGGTCAAATCAAGTGGATCAGTTGCCACAGCAGGGGTGGGCATGGTTGCCGGATTTTTAACCGGTGTGGCCGCCATGGGCGGCCCGCCGGTGATTTTGTTTTATTTTTCTTCCAGCCTATCTGTTGCCGTATCCAGGGCTTCCATGATCGCTTTTTTCCTTATGGTGGATACCCTGGCCATTGTGTCCAGTATTTGTTACGGCCTGATTGACCGCCGGACACTGACCCTGTCCCTGGGACTTGTTATCCCCCTGGCCATTGGTATCTGGATCGGTAATTTTCTCTTTGGAAAATTTTCAAATGAAGCGGCTTTCAGGCGGCAGGTGATCTTTCTGCTCATGGCAATTGCCTTGATCTCCCTGGTAAAATTTTCCATCGCCCCCTGATTTTAAAGGAATCTTTTTACAAAACCCCCTTTAAATACCGGCCCGTGTGGCTTTTTAACGTTTTGGCAATCTTCTCCGGGGGGCCTGTTGCAATGATCTTCCCGCCTTTGTGGCCGCCTTCGGGTCCTAGATCAATGACCCAGTCACAGGTTTTGATCACATCCAGGTTGTGCTCGATGATGAGCACGGTATTTCCGGCATCGGTGAGTCGCTGGAGCACCGTGAGCAACATTCGGATATCCTGGAAATGGAGACCGGTGGTGGGCTCATCCAGTATATACAAAGTGTCTCCGGTACCCCGCTTGGCCAGTTCCCGGGCCAGTTTGATGCGCTGGGCCTCTCCCCCGGACAGGGTGGTGGCGGCCTGGCCCAGTTTGATATAACCCAGCCCCACATCTATCAGGGTGTCCAGGATATGGGCGATTTTCGGATGGGTGTCAAACAACTTTCTGGCCTGGACAACCGATAGGTCCAAAACATCGGCAATGGAATGGTCTTTATAAGCAATCTCCAGGGTCGACCGATTAAACCGTTTTCCGGCGCAGACTTCACAGGGGACAAACACATCGGCCAGAAAGTGCATTTCCACCGTGATATACCCGTCTCCCTTGCAGGATTCGCATCGGCCGCCCTTTACATTAAAGGAATACCGCCCTTTCTGGTATCCCCTGGCCTTGGATTCCGGCAGCATGGCAAAGAAATCGCGAATGCTGTCAAACACCTTGGTATAGGTGGCGGGATTGCTTCTTGGGGTGCGGCCGATGGGTTTTTGATCAATATTGATGACTTTATCGATATGCGATAGGCCGGTAATCTTTTCATGGGCGCCCACACTCAGCTGGGAGTTGTGGAGGGCCACGGACAGGGCCGGGTAGAGGATCTGGTTGATCAGGGTGGATTTGCCAGCCCCGGACACTCCAGTAATTGCCACCAGCAGCCCGATGGGGATTTTGGCACTAACATTCTTGAGATTGTTTTCCGATGCCTTTACAATGGAGATCCAGTGGCTGCCTTTATCGGCATGACGCCTGCGTTTTTCGGGTACCTCAATCCGATCTTTGCCGGAGAGAAAAGCGCCGGTGATGGAGGCGGGATTGGCTCGGATCTGGTCAGGGGTTCCCTGGGCCACAATCTGGCCCCCCAAATGACCGGCCCCGGGACCGATATCCACGATCCAGTCGGAACTTTCCATGGTTTCCTGGTCATGTTCCACAATGATCAGGGTGTTGCCGATGTCCCGCAAATGGTGGAGGGTGGACAAAAGTTTGATATTGTCCCGCTGGTGGAGCCCGATGGAGGGTTCATCCAGAATATACAACACTCCGGTCAGTTCACTGCCCACCTGGGATGCCAGTCGGATGCGCTGGGATTCTCCCCCGGACAGGGTGGGGCCGCTTCGGTCCAGGGAAAGGTAGTCCAGTCCCACGTTGACCAAAAAGCCCAGCCGGTCTGAGATCTCCTTGAGCAACTCTTCGGCAATCAATCGTTTGTTCCCCGCAAGATCCAGGGAGCCGATAAATTCATGGGCCTCCCTTATGGTCATTCCGGCAAGGTCAATGATCGAGGTTTTCCGGATCAAAACATGGAGAACTTCCTCTTTGAGACGTTTGCCCTGGCAGCTGGTACAGGTGGAAGCGGTCATGAATTCGGCATAATATTTTTTTTGCCCTTCGGACTGGGTGTTCCGGTATCGCCGCATCAGGGTGTGGATCAGCCCTTCATGGGTCCGGGTAATCTCTGCCTGGATCTTGGCCGAATTCCAGTTCACCGTCATCTCTTTGCTTTTGGAGCCGTAAAGAAGCAATTGCTGCTGGTCGTTGGGCAAATCCTGCCAGGGCGTGTCAAAATTGATGCCCCATTGGTCTTCCATGGCCAGCAGCTGGCCCATGCCCCAGGAATTGTCGTTCTGGTAACGGGGATTCTTAAGAAAATAATTTTTCCAGGGAACCACAGCCCCCTGGCGGATGCTCAGGGTTTTGTCCGGCACCACCTTGTCCGGATCTATGGCCAAAAGGGTTCCGATTCCGTTACATTCCGGGCACATGCCCAAAGGGGAATTAAAGGAGAAAATCTGGGGGGTGAGCTCGGGATAGGCAATGCCGCAGCAGGAGCGGGCCTCACTCATTTTCAAATCTTCCCTTCCCTCCATGTGCACCGTGATCTGGCCATGGCCCAGCTTCAGGGCCGTTTCCACTGAATCGGTGAGCCGTTTTTCAAAGGCGGCCTCCTGTTTGATGACCAGGCGGTCCACCACCACTTCAATGTGATGTTTTTTGTTCCGGGCAAGGGTCTGGACATTTTCAAGGGCCTGGACCACCCCGTCCACCCGGACCCGGGCATATCCATCTTTTTTCAACTCATCCAGCAGTTCCCTGTGTTCGCCCTTCCGATTCTCCACAATGGGGGCCAGAATCAGGATTTTTGAACCGGCTGGCAGAGAATAAATTTGGGACACCATGGACTGGGCATCTCCCCGGCCCACCTTCTCCCCGCATTTGCAACAAAATTGGGTGCCCACCCGGGCAAACAACACCCTGAGATAATCATAAATCTCGGTGATGGTTCCCACGGTGGACCGGGGGTTCTTACTGGCTGCCTTCTGTTCAATGGCAATGGTGGGGGAGACTCCCCGGATGGTGTCGTACTTGGGTTTTTCCATCTGCCCGATGAATTGCCTGGCATAGGAGGACAGGGATTCCACATACCGGCGCTGGCCCTCGGCAAAAATGGTGTCAAAGGCCAGGCTGGATTTTCCAGACCCCGAGACCCCGGTAAAGACCACCAGTTTTTTTTTGGGGATTTGTACATCAATATTTTTAAGATTATGCTCTCTTGCGCCTTTGACAATGATCCGGTCCAATTCCTTTGTGGGAGAGGGGGCAACCGGTATTTCCCGGGGCGCGGGGGAAACGGATTCCGGCAGCACCGTATCGATTACATCATGTGTTAAATCAGATATATAATGGTTATTTTTCATGTTTTTATCAGGACGGCTCCTTACCGTTTTGTATTCATTTCTGCACTATTTTTCAAAAAATAAGCATGTCAGATCAAAAGTAAAGCGATGGGGAATAAACACAAAAATCATGCCGGTTTTATTTGTTGTATTCATCTGTTTATGGTATGAAATCAATAGATGTCCGGGAATTGCTTTCCACCGGATGGAAGTTTTATTTTATGGTGAACCCATCGCATTTTTATCCAGGAACAAAACCAACAGGAGACTAAGGTTATGGAAATGGATCACACCCAAAATCTTTGGCATCTTCCCCGGGGGGGGCTGTTGATAGCCACCTCCTCAGGACCGGTCCAGTTCGGCGTGCCTCCGGAAACCATTAAAGATTCAATGACGATTGATATCGGTGTTCCTGCGACCTTTATCCTTCCCCCTCTCCTGTTTTCCATGGACCAGGGGATCTCTTTTTCCGAGCTGGAATTTCCCATTTATTATAATTTTTTCTTTTGCAAGAGAAAAATCAGGGTGGTCTGTACTCAAAATCAGCGAAGACGGGTGCTGACGCTTTTGAATGAAGCCTTGTTCGGACCGGAAAACTTGGACTATGCAGGTGAATTCATCCATGGACCGGACACGCCGGGATATCCGGATCTAAAAGCTGAGATGCTTAATTTCAGAACCCTTCCGGTGGAGGGGGTTGTCCGGCCGTTGCAAATGGAAGATGTGGTAGAATTTTATCCCTTTGACTCCCAGGGACAGGTTTGCCTGGATAACCTTGAAATTTATGTGGATGGTGCTTTTTCATACTCGGTTTTTGACCAGGGAAAAAAGATTGCCCAGTTTGATCCCCATGGGGCGTTGGTCCCGGTATCAAAAATTGATTTTGATACGACGCTGGTGTTTTATCCGCCGTTATTCGGCATTACCACCCTGGGGTCGGGACATGGATTTGATCCAGGTGCCATGACTTCGGGAATGATCATATGGGTCAACCGCCGGGGGATCATGGTGGATCCACCGATTCATTCCGCCATTGATCTGATTCGCCTGGGCGTTAATCCCAAGGTTCTGGACAGTATCATTCTCACCCATTGCCATGCCGACCACGATGCCGGCACCCTCCAGAAAATTATGCTGGAGGGGAAAATCACCCTCTATACCACCCAGACTATTTTTAACAGTTTTATCCGAAAATCCGATGCCCTGACTGATATTCCCGCAAATCTGCTGGAACAGGCCATTCGCTTCATTCCCCTGACAATGGGTGCTCCCATAAATATCAACGGGGGGATGTTTGAATTTAATTATTCCCTCCATTCGATTCCCACCATTTCCCTCCAGGTTGAGTTCGCAGGGAAAACCATGGTGTATAGTTCGGATACCCACAATAATCCGGCCTATGTGGATATGCTCCATGAACGAGGGGTGGTGGATAAAAATCGGCAGCAATTTTTAAACGGGTTTCCCTGGGACCGGGATCTGATCTTTCATGAAGCCGGTATCCCTCCGTTGCACACCCCCATGGACTTTCTGGTTTCCCTTCCCGAAGCGGTCCGGCAGCGGATGTACCTGGTCCATGTGGCCCGGGAGATGATCCCTGAAAACAGTGGGTTGAAGATTGCGCCCACGGGCCTGTCTGCAACAGTCGAACTTGAGGTGCCTCCCAGAGAATTTGGTCAGGCCATTGAAATATTGGGCACCTACCTGGATTTGCCGCTATTCAATGACCTGGCCCCTGAAAAAACCCTTGAGTTTCTATGTATTGCCCAGCCCAGGCATTACAAACCCGGGACCACCATCTTCAATAAAGGAGACAGGGGGGATTTTTTTTATCTGGTAATGACCGGCCAGGTGGAAATTGTGGACCAGGGAACCTGTCTGACCACCTGTGGCCGAAGTGATTTTTTTGGAGAGAAATGTCTTTTTTCCCATGGGCCCAGAACCGCAACAGCCATTGCCAAGAGCGAGGTCCGGCTGATCTGCATTCCCCGGACGCAAATGCAGGCCTTTATCCGGAATACCCCCATGGAAAAAAACCTGTTTCACCTGTCCATTGTTCAGGATAAAGCGCTCAGGGATCTGCTGGCCCCCACCCCGATATTCCGGTATCTTACCCCGTCCCAGGAGACCCAGTTTTTTCAGATGCTTGCGCCCATGGCAGCCCTTGACGGGGAGACTCCTCTGATCAGAAGGGGAGAGAAGCCGGACGCCTGTTATTTTATCTACAAAGGACAGGTACGGGTGGAACAGAACAACCATAGGGTTGCGACCCTTGAACAGGGAAAGTTTTTCGGCACCAGTATGATTTTGGACCATCAACCAGCCATGGCAACCTACACGGTGGGCCCGGATACTCGCCTCTACCGGATTACCCAGGAACATCTTGCGGTGTTTGTGGAAAATAACCCCGGGGTATTTTTAAAGTTGTATTATCATGACTATTAAAGAGTTTCATTTTGAAACCGGCGTCTACCGGCCGCCCAGTGAAGGGGGCAGCGATTCACTGCTGTTGCGGTTTACCCGGAATTGTCCCTGGAACCATTGCACTTTCTGCACCATGTACAAAAAACAAAAATTTCAACTCCGTTCTATTACAGAAATTAAAGGGGATATCAATGCCATGGCCCGGCTATCACGGGAGTTGACTGCAGCCTCTGACTTCCTGGGCCAGGGGGGAGAGATCACCCGGGATGCCGCAATCTTTCTGATGGACGAGTTTCCGGAACTTAACTCTCACCAAGGATTCCCCATGCTGGTCCACTGGCTGATGGCCGGGGGGCAAACCGCCTTTATCCAGGACGGCAACAGCATGATCATGAAAACCCGGGATCTTGTGGCCGCCCTGAATCACCTGAGAACCATTTTTCCCTCCATCAACCGGGTCACCACCTATGCCCGGGCCAGAACCCTTGTCCAAAAATCGGCAGCGGATCTTGGGGCCATTCGAAAGGCGGGTCTTGACCGGCTCCACCTGGGCCTGGAAACCGGGGATGACGGATTGCTGAAAAAAATTAAAAAAGGGGTTACTTCGGAGGGTCAGATCCAGGGCGGTAAAAAAGCCATGGCCGCCGGATTTCAGGTCTCGGAGTATTGGATGCCCGGCCTTGGCGGGCGGGAGCTGACCTGTGCCCATGCAACCAACACTGCCCGGGTGCTCAACGCCATCAACCCCCATTACATTCGATCCCGGCCCTTTCGGGCCATTGCCGGCACCCCGCTCCATGCCCAGATCCAGGCCGGAGAGGTGAGCATCCTTTCCTCCCGGGAACAATTGTTGGAGCTAAAGCAAATGATCACAGCCCTTGAGGTGACGTCCCGGGTTTGCTTTGACCATGCGGGTAACCATTGGCGAAATTCCCAGGGCCAGATATTGCTCACCCATGATTACGAGGGATACAAATTTCCCGAACAAAAGGCCCCCCTCCTGAACCTTATCGACCAGGGATTGGAAAGAACCCTGTCCGGCTCTTTGTCTTAACCGATTCTTTTCAGTTCTCACAACCTTAGGTCCCGGCATTTTCACCAGGGTATTGATTGGCTGTGCCGTTCTTCTCAGCCAGAATAGATGGAAAGCAGGGCCGCCACCAGGGCAAATAGGGAGGGGATTCCCATGGCTTTGGCCAGCTCCAGCACCGCGCTCAGATTAAAATAGGATTCAGGGCTCTGTTCGATTTTCTTGAATATTTCATAGTATCGGTCCATGTCGGTAAGTTTCTCATCAATGGCTGCCTTCTCTGCCGTAACCGATTTTTTTGAGTCCTCACAGCTGCCGGCCCGGCATTTTTCATTTTCCATGATTTCAAGAAGCCTGTCCTCTGAGCTTTTCCAGTCGTCAAAGAGAAGGGCAATCTTGGTTTTGACAAAGTTCATCCGGTTGATTTTTTTGTTTTTGACCAGGGCACCCAGTTTTACATAGGGATAAACCCAGTAGAAGATCAGGATGGGGGAGATAAGGAAAAACCACAGGGCTCCGTATGCCGGGCTGTATCCCTTTTCTGCGGCTGAATATAGGGCGATGGCACAGCCCATGGTACTGACCAGGCTGGCCAGAATATTGTAGGTACCGATAACCCCGATCATCTTTTCAAGGCCCATTGTTTTTGAAGGGGACAGGGGATTCATGGACAGATCCTTGAGGTTGTACAGCCTGTGCATGAGGAAAAGGGACCCGGTGAGAAACCAGATCATTTCAGAGGTGATCAGGACCAGGACAATGGAAAAGACCATGTCCAGGTTGTATCTGTCGAATTCCAGGATAAACTTGTTCTGGATATGAAGGCAGTAGCCGATGATGGCCAGGACTACCAGACCGAAATAGAGCATTCTCGGGTTCCGGAAAAGATCCACCACCCAGGTGCCCAGATTGGCAATGCTTTCCTTTGCATGATCCGGTTCAAGCATGCTCACCAGCTCGTCCAGAGCATCAATGGTTTTTTTGGACATGATTTTGATACTTGAGAGGCAGGCCGCGGTAAATGCGCCAAGAAACAGGTAGATGACAATACTCTTGGGATCGCACCAGGCCAGACCTTTATCTGCTGCCCACCAGGCCAGGGCAAAGCCAAAGCCGACAACACTATATTGCCAATAGGAAGGTAAAAGGTTCAAGACCGGAATACGGGAGATCAGGGCAATGGAATGGGGGGCTTTGAGGTTTACGCTGCAGATCATCGCATGGCCCTTGGACAGCAGCCGGGCAAACTTGAATTTGTTTTGTTCTTCAGGGGCCAGGCTGCTCCAGGGCTTGTTTTTTGCCTCCTTCTGGTATTCTGCCATGGTGGATGAAGAGCATCTGCCATCCTGTTCCCGCATCTCTTCCAGGGTGATCAGTTTGTCCCGGCTGGTGATTTCAGCCCCGAATACCCGGCCGGTGACTTTTTGGGCATCCCGGGCCAGCCGATAGATGAAACAAAGAAAGAGAATTCCGGCCGGCACCAGGAAATGGCCGGGTTTGCCCCTGAGATCAGGCTTTTTTTTAACGGCTTTGATCTGCCGCTGAATGGTTTCAATCCGTTTTTCCACCTCGGCGAACAAGGGGTGGTTCCTGGAATCCAGTCTCAGCTTGAGCCGATAAAATGCCACATAGGCCTGTTTGTGTTCATTCATTCGGAAGAGGCTTTCCGCCCGAAGATAGAGAATGGTGTTTTTATCCCCTTTAAACTTGTTATCTGTTTCAAGGATCTTGAGCACTTCCAGAAGGGCCTGGAGTTTATTGTCATCAAGTTTGACAGTGTCGTTGCGTTTTTTAAAGAGCAGGTCAAAGATATCCCTGGTGATCTGATCCTCAATCCTGTCGTCCTGGCTGAGGCGGGCTGTTTCCTGCCCATGCATTGGGGGGTGGGCCGGTGTCTCTCCGGTTGCCGACAGCTGTGTCAGGCCTATGAAAAGGATGGACAATGTCAGAGAAACTACTCGCTCTTTCATGGGTGCCTCCTGATTTTGAGGTTTCCCCTGCCTGGAGAAAAGAGGGGCCGTCAAGATGGCGGATATTCCGTGAATGGAGGGACAAAAATCCGGTTGGGATGATTCAGTGCCGATTTGGACAGGGATACTGAACCCTTATATCCCGTTGTTGTGTAAGAATCAATCAGGGAAACCCTTATTTTTACAGGATGATTAATAAGAAATAGACAAGCGGGTCATTAAAAAAAATGCTACCCCTGGGTTGACGTCCAGGGTATGCAGTAATCATGCTGGTCTTTTGAATTTGATCCAAGAAAATCAAGTTGATATTAAAAAACAGATATGTGATAAAAACAGGATGGCAGATTTTTTTAAATCAAATGGGTGGTTTATGAACATTGGGGCCCTTTATGCCGGTGTTTAAAGAGGGAATAATGGATTCAGGAAATACACCGATACCGGGCCTTGAACGGAACATGGGCCTGATCAACCTGGCCGCTGACTGTGTGTTCCTTAAGTCCTGCGAAAAAGAAGAAGTGATCAGGCTTCTGGAAGAAAAATCCAAGGAAGATCCAGATATTAATGTTCTGGACATTTTCAAACAAGAGAATCTGGTTTCAGACAAACGGATAGAATATTTGCAGGCCTTGGATGCACATCTCAAACTTCAGTCTGAGGATATGCAATTTGGCAGACTTGCCGCTGCCAACGGTTTTTGTTCTGCGGATGATGTGGACAACGCCCTAAGAGGCCAGCAAAACTATTTTAAAAAAAACAGGGCCAATAAAAAAATCGGAGATATTCTGGTTGAAAATAAAGTTCTCTGCGAGAGTGACCGGATTTCAGTCCTGATGACTCAAAATCGGATTAAAGATGAACAGCTTCTGGATGCCTTCAATGCCCTGGGCGAGACCCAAATAAAAAAGGATGCCGTGAACAAGCGGTTCGGGGTGCTTGCCATTAAAAAGGAGCTGGTGACATTGGAACAGGTCAATGCCGCCCTGGACATCCAAAAAAACGAAAGACAGGCCCAGGGAGAATCCCGTTTTCTCGGGGAGATTCTCCAGGAAATATCGGGTCAGTCTGACAAGGATATCCTGGAAATCCTTCTGGAACAAAAACAATTTGAGAAAAGAAGACTGGATCTTGAAAGATCCCTGTATACGGCTCAGTCTGAATTAAAAATTTCAAAAAGGCTGAACAAAATATTTGATTACCATCTTTCCAGGGACGGGCTTGAGGTCTATGTAGAGAAACGAATGGAACCTGTAGAACCGATTTTGGTCTATGAATTTATTATCTGGCTCAGGCGGGTGGGAATCAGATTCGGTATCGTGGAAGATGCTGTTTTGGAAGAGATGATTCAAAAAGTTAGAAAAAAATCCAAAGTTTTAGTCGCAAAAGGGATTCCACCCAGACAATGCACCCATGAGCGCATCCAGTTTTATTTTGACAATGAATCCACAAGGGGTCAGGAGAAACCGGACAATGTCGAACCGGACAATGTCGAACCGGACAATGTCGAACCGGACAATGTCGAACCGGACAATGCCGAACCGGACAATGCCCAACCGCCATCATCAGCGTCTGACCCCATGGCGCCTCCAATGCCCCCGGAGAATCATACTGAACAGGAAAAGGAGACCCATGAGCCGATTTTCATGAAAAAAGGCAGTCTTCTGGCCCGGATTATTCCCGGGGAACGAGGAAAACCGGGAAAAGACGTTCTCGGACATCCGATTCTGCCGGACAATCCCTTGATCTGTGTCTTGAACGCCGGAAACGGGGTTGAGAAAAAAGGGGGTGATTTTCTGGCCCGGATCGACGGCCGCCCTGTTTTGAAAAACAGCACAACCCTGATGGTCGAGCCGGTTGTCAGGAGCGTCGAAGAGAAAAAGATCATGGGCAGCATCAGTATTGACACCCAGAACACCTATGAATCCGTCAGAGTGGAAATGAAAGGGGATCTGACCCGGGAGGGGATTTTAAAATGCCGTTCCCTGGTACTCCATGGTTCCCTTGCCGGATGCGTGGTCTGTGGGGAATCCCTTGTTGTCCATGGGAATATCGGCATTGAAAAACCAGACGTAACAGCAGATGAAACATCGGGTGATGAAGCGCCCGGCTATCAGACACTAGCGACGGCCCAGGGGACGATTAAAGCCTTTTATTCCATCGTTAATTCAAAAATTGAGACGGACAATGATCTGCTGGCGGTCAATTCTTCGGTCGTGGGATCCCAGGTGATTGCATATAAAGGGATCACCATTAAAGACAGTTTAATGGGTAAAACCCGGCCCTGTGTTCTGTCCGTCGGCTTGAAACCGGGGGATCAAATTATTACCCTGGATCACACAATTGAAACCAGGCG
>JAHIVS010000201.1 GCA_018816605.1 Pseudomonadota bacterium | reverse complement strand
GGTGATCAATACCACAAGGCTTGGCATGCATCCCGACCATGGAGAGGCCTTGCCCTTTCCGGCTCAAAGTCTAAGGGCCGGAATGGTGGTGATGGATGTGGTCTATACCCCCATAAATACAAAGTTTCTGACCATCGCACAGGAAAAAGGGTGTATCACAATTGACGGGCTTTCCATGTTTGTGGCCCAGGCAGCTGCCCAATTTGAATTATGGACCGGACTAAAACCGGATTTAATCCCCATGCGCAACGCTGTTTTAAAGCATCACACACGCCTTCCAAAAGGACACCATTGATGAAACAAATACAATCCAGACACATCCCGGATCAGATCGTCCAGGTTCCGGGATCTAAAAGCATTTCCCACAGAATGTTGATTTGTGCCTCCCTTTCAGGTGGGATTTCAAATATCGGAAACCTGTTAAAAAGTCAGGACCTGACCCTGACAGCCCAGGCCCTTTCTGCAATGGGGGCCGGCATTAAAGAGATAAAACCCGGCCTGGTTGAAGTTCACGGATTCAACGGACGGCCCATTCCCCACACCCCGCCCATCTTTCTGGGAAACTCGGGCACTTCCATGCGCCTGTTGGCAGGCATAGCCGCCCTGGGGACAAGTATGTATACCCTGACAGGGGATGAAAGAATGTGCCAGCGCCCCATGACAGAGCTGCTGGATGCCTTGAAGATGATCCAGGTGGACGCACACGCCAAGACCCCCGGGGGAACCCCGCCCGTCCATATTCAAGGCCTTGCAAGAATTGGCGGCCACACCACCATTGATTGTTCCAAAAGCAGTCAGTACCTGTCAGCCCTGCTCATGATAGGCCCATTTATGAAAAAAGGACTTACCATTTCCCTTCCGGGCCCTCCGGTGTCTGTGCCCTATATTGATCTGACCATTGACGTTATGAACCAGTTTAAGGTGACTGCCGTCAAAATTAATGATTGCAAATACCAGGTCCCAGGCGGACAAAAATATGATCCCGGTGCGTATGTGGTGGAACCAGACCTTTCCAATGCCGGTTACTTCTGGGCAGCAGGTGCTGTTACTAAAGCGTTGATCGGGGTGGACAATATCCCCAAAAACTCCCTCCAGGGAGATAAAAAACAAATTCATATTCTAGAAAAAATGGGCTGTTCCCTGGACATCCGAGACACCCGCCTGGGCGTCAGGGGGAACACGCTTACGGCCGTGGACGTTGACATGTCCGACACCCCGGATGCCGTTCCGGCCATTGCAGTGGTGGCCGCCTTTGCCAGGGGGACAACCCGGATCAGAAACATCGGCCATCTGCGGATAAAAGAATGCGACCGCATTGAGGCCATTGCATCCCAACTGACCAAAATGGGCATTCATGTTGCCCAGGGGGATGATTGGATTGAAGTTACGGGCGGCACCCCAAAGGGGGCCTTCATAGAAACCTTTAACGACCACAGAATCGCCATGGCATTCTCCGTTGCCGGCCTGGTTGTGCAGGGTATGGAAATTGAAAACCCCGGTTGTGTGGAAAAATCGTTTCCCGGGTACTGGTCTGTCTTTGATCGTTTATAATGAATCCTTTGATGCATAAAAAGCTAGCATAAACATATGAAACCTGTGAACCCCATCATCTATCTGATCGGATACCGGTGTACCGGTAAAAGCACCACCGGAAAACTTTTGGCAGATCTTTTGGACTGTCCTTTTTTTGATACGGATAGACTGATTGAAGAAAAATACATGACCACCCTGGAAGAGATGGTCAAAGAAAAGGGCTGGGACTATTTTCGAAGCAAAGAGCGAAAAATTCTTTCAGCTACAGGGCATCTTTCCCGCTGTGTCATTGCCACAGGCGGAGGTATTGTGCTGGATCCGGAAAACCGGACCTTTATCCGTACCCGTGGAATTTGTGCCTGGCTGTACGCGGAAACGGCGATTCTTGTTGATCGAATTCTTGCTGACGTTCAAAACCTGCAATCAAGACCCAGATTTTCCAATGGGTCCTTGTTTCTGGAGACCCAGAAAATGCTGGATCTTCGAACGCCCCTGTACCGAGAACTTGGGCAAATAAACATCAACACCGGCTGTCACTCTCCCAGGCAGGCAGCCTCTATTATCAAAAGGAGACTTTCCCATGTCCGGCAGTAGTTTTGGCAAAGCATTCAACATCACCACCTTTGGAGAGTCCCATGGACCGGCCATCGGGGTGGTAATCCAGGGATGCCCTCCGGGAATCCCCATCAGTGAAATTATGATCCAGAAAGCCTTGAATAGAAGAAAACCAGGCCAGGGACCGGCCTCTACCAAAAGAAAAGAACCGGATATTCCCCTTATTCTGTCCGGCACATTTGAGGGCAAAACCACGGGAACCCCCATCACGATCATGATTGAAAATAAAGATGCAAAATCCAGATCCTATGCAGAGATTGCCTCACTATTCCGGCCTGGCCACGGGGATTACACTTACCACCACAAATTTGGCATCCGGGATTACAGGGGGGGGGGCAGGGCATCTGCCAGGGAGACGGCCGCCCGGGTGGCAGCCGGGGCTGTGGCCCAGCTGGTTCTGGATTCCCATAAGATTTTGATCCAAAGCTATACCATCGGTCTGGGCGGTATAAGGGCCAATGGCTTTGATGCCCATGCCATTGACAAAAATCCCTTTAGGTGTCCTGACATGGAAGCGGCTGGGAGGATGGAAAAAAGAATAGAAACCATCAAAAGCCAGGGAGATTCCCTTGGGGGCATTGTTGAAATAACGGCAATTAATGTTCCGGCCGGTATCGGGGACCCGGTTTTTGACAAGCTGGACGCTGATATCGCCAAGGCCATGATGAGTATTGGTGCTGTTAAGGCCGTGGAAATCGGAGCGGGTATCCGCGCACCTGAAATGACCGGGTTTGAGAACAATGACCCATTAACGCCCCAGGGGTTTGCCAGCAATAATTCAGGCGGGATACTGGCAGGAATTTCCAACGGGGACAAAATTATCGTAAGGGTCCATGTCAAACCCATCCCCTCCATAGCAAAATCCCAAAAAACCTTGACGGAGAAGGGCGTGGCCACCACGATCTCAACAAAGGGGCGTCATGATATCTGCGCAATTCCCAGAATAAATATGGTCTGTGAATCCATGCTTGCGCTGGTGCTCGCAGACCATATTTTAAGACAAAAAATGACAGGCCAAAATCAAATCTCTATTTTTTAATAATATCTGATTCCAGTTTGTCGGCTATCTTGAGGGCAGAATTTAAGGAGTCGTTGATCATAAAGAGTTGAATTTTAAGTGTTTTAAGTGAGGCAGGTGTTGCTGAAATTTTATCCTGAGATGAAAAAATTTGGGCAAGTGTCCGGGCTTTTTTGGCAAATTCCGTCAGTTTTTCACTGAAGTTTGTTATTTCCCCTGCCCAGTTGTTCCTTTCTTCCTGGGAGAGCTCAATATTTGCATTTCCGGTTCCGTTTATCAAATGGTCAATTTGATACTCTTCTGGGTTGGCAATAATTTCGTACATAAATTGTCTCCTTTGCAACAGGTTTCATTCAACTTGAAGTAAAACAACACCACAAGAATATTGAAATCCTTTTAGTTAGTCAAGAAAACCCTTACAAAACATTGGGGGTTCAGCTCTCTGGAAACGGGACTTGAACCGTTTAAATCAGAGGAATCAATTGACAGTCTGCACTTTAAGGTGGTTGATTCATTTTGTCCTTCTCTTCCGGAAAATGAGCCCTAACTCATCGTGCCTTGCCGGCGGACAGCCCAATTGAAAAGCAGATCAGGATTCTTTTAACAGATAGGACATTAGATCCCCTTTGGTATATAAAACTTTTAATACCGCCAGATAAAGGGTGTACTCTGCATCTGTAATTCTTCTTTCCGACTGTAAGAGAAGGGTATTGGCATCCATCATGTCTGTACTGTCGGCCATTCCGTATTTGAACTGCATTTCAACCGCTTTATAGTTTTCCTGGGCAGATTTTAATTCGTGCTGGAGATTGTCCAGGGCATTCCGTGCGGTTTCAAACTCCAGAAAGGCAACCTTGGATTCAAAGACAATATTTTTTTCCTCCAAAGCCAAGGCTTGTTTCGCCTTTCTTTCTTCGGCAGTTTTCTGGAGAACCTGTGCTTTTCTTAACCCCCCGTCATATAGGGTAAAAACCAGCTCTGCCTGGATATAGGCGTTTTCCGTATCATAATCCAGGGAAGAATGGGAAAAATCGGTTTCCTTGTACCCGCCTTCCAGGGAAAGAGACGGCCAATAATCTCCTTTCTCATATGTGATGGTCTGGGTGGCAATTTCAACCGCTTTTTTTGCTTCCTTAATTTCATACCGGTTTTTCAGTGCTTCGGTTTTAATTTCTTCCAGGGTGATGGTAAAATTGTCAATATTTTGAATATCATCCGCCGATACGTTAAAATCATCATCAATACCTGCAAGGCGCACAAGGGCGGCCTTGTTTTGGCCAACTGCGTTTTCAGCCACAATTCTGTCTGTCAGAGATCTGGAGTGCTCTGCCTCTGCACGGTAAAGGGCGGTTTTGGT
>JAHIVS010000200.1 GCA_018816605.1 Pseudomonadota bacterium | reverse complement strand
GATGAAATCATGTCCGGAAGAATCTCCATGGAGGGCGAGATGAAGAGGGTAACACTGCTTTTTTCCGATCTGAGGAATTTTACGGGGCTTGTGGAAAAAAATCATCCCCGACAGGTGGTAAAAATTTTAAATCAGTATTTTAATGAAATGACTCTGGCCGTTAAAGCACACAAGGGACTTATCCTTCAATATGTAGGAGATGAGATCGAGGCTGTTTTCGGGGCACCCGTGGGGTTTGAAGATCATCCGGAAATGGCGGTACAAACGGCCCTGGAAATGAGAGAACGGCTGGCAAAATTAAATATAGCCCTTGAAAAACAAGGGGTTGCCCCCCTGGAACACGGGATCGGTATCCATTCAGGAGCGGTGCTTGCCGGCAATATCGGTAGCCAGGAAAGAATGTCCTATGGCCTAGTGGGAGATACGGTGAATACCGCATCCCGCATTGAAGGACTGGCCAAAACATATGAGACGGACATCCTCCTGAGCCAAACCACTCAGAACCTGCTAACCGACTCCTATGTCACCAAACAGTTGGAGCCGGTCAAGGTAAAGGGAAAGGATGAAGGATTGATCATTTATAAGCTATTGTCCTGATTCCCGCTGACCTGTTCGACAGTCGTAGGTATACGAAATCTGTAAACCATCGCCAATAAAAGGATACAGCGATCCTCTTTATCTTCAATCCCTATCTGAATTATTTAATTCAACAATGTACGGTGGACCCCTGTCTTTTTATTTCCTTTGGCACAAGGGCTGCCGCCGTACTTTTACCGCTGCCTAATACTCTTTTCCTTTGGCTTTTTCCCGGTAGCCTCCTGTGGTCATTCCTGTCCACTTTCTAAATGCCGCTCTGAAGTTCGTGGCTTCTGAAAATCCAATTCGATCGGCTATCTGTTCAATTGTAAGGGCGGTGTTTTCAATGTAGTGTTTTGCATATTCGGCCCGTGTCTCGTCAAGCACCTTCTGGAAGGTCGTTCCCTGCTCCTTTAATTTCCGCCGCAGGGTCCTGCCGCTGACGCCGATTTGTCTGGCAACCTCCTCCAGTCTCCTCTCCCTGAACGAAGAAGAGGTCACGATTGTCCGAATGGATTCAACAAGTTCATCCCTTCGTCCCCATTTATCCGCCAACTCCTCGCACCGCTGGGTGCAAACCTCGGCCATCTGGTCATGACCCATTGAGATGCTAATATCAAGCAGTTCTGTGGGAAAGGAAACAGAATCAATGGTGTGGTCATAATATATCGGACATTGGAACATTTCCCGGTACAGACGGCTGTATCCAGGTTCAGGATAGGAAAGATGGATTTCTGTCAAAGGAAGTTTTCCGCCGGCAAGGAAACAGGTTGAACTGTACCAGGTGGACAGCATTTCCTCAACAGCATATCTCCAAAGGGACGGTTCTTTATACGGGTATGGCGGCAGAATTTCCCAGATTTGAATATCGCCCTCAGATTTTCGGACAATGTCTACCAGGCTTCCTGACACCTTCCAATACTGGACCGCAACATCCGCAGCTTCCTTGAGGGTATGGCTGCACATGATGGCGTACCCCCAAAAACCCAGTCCCGTTAAATTCTGTTCCCTGCCGATTCTGAGTCCAAGGTCCTCATCAGCACTGAGAGTCAACCCGTTCTTTACAATTTTCAAGAAATTGGCAGGGGTGATAATGGCATCGGGGTTATGCAACCAGTCTTTGTCCAGGCAAACGCTGCCCAGTATTTTCTTAAGCGGAATTCCCCTCCTCTCCAGGGTTTTCACTAGCCACTGTGCCGCAGCGGCCGGGACAACTTTTTTCGATGCATGATTTTGGCCTGATTCCATATCTTTTGTCCTGTCTCCATCTATCTATTTTACCATTGATATATAATAATCAGCACATTCATTGCCAGGAAAAAAACTTTGATCCACTATTTAACTTGGAGGGCAGGATGACAACAGCAACCAGTGAGCAATCAGCTTTTCCCAAGACCAAGGCCGCCATATGAATATCCTGCTGCTCTACCCCAAGTTTCCCCCAAGTTTCTGGTCCTTTGACAAGACCATCGCCCTGAAGGGCAAAAAAGCCTTCATGCCCCCCTTGGGGCTGATTACCATTGCCGCCATGCTGCCCAAGGACTGGGAGGTCACCCTGGTGGACCGGAATATCAGGGAGGTCTCAACGAAGGAGTGGGCCCGGACCGACCTGGTCATGATCTCGGGGATGATTGCCCAGAGAGCGGATTTCACGGCACAGATCAAGGCAGCCAAGGCGTTTGGAAAGCTGGTGGTCGTCGGCGGTCCCTATGTCTCCTCTTCCCCGGAACGCTTTGTGGCGGCCGGTGCAGACTTCATTGTCAGGGACGAGGGAGAACTCACTATCCCCCTCCTGGTCCGGGCCCTCAAGCAGGGGCAGACCTCGGGGCACTTCAGCGCGGACGGCGAAAAGCCGGACATGTCTATAGCCCCCCTGCCCCGCTACGACCTTCTGGATATGGATGCCTATTCGGTCATGCCGGTCCAGTTCTCCAGGGGCTGCCCCTTCAATTGTGAATTTTGCGATATTATCGTGCTCTACGGCCGGAAGGTCAGGACCAAGTCCAACGCCCAGGTCCTGGCCGAACTTGACCTGCTCTATGACCTGGGATGGCGGGACATGGTCTTCCTGGTGGATGACAACTTTATCGGGAACAAGGCGCGGGTAAAGGAACTTCTCAACGCGCTTCACCCCTGGATGGTGAAAAAGGGATACCCGTTCTCCTTTAACACGGAGGCCTCCGTGAACCTGGCCGCGGACCGGGACCTCATGGACTTCATGGTGCTCTGCAACTTCGGATCGGTATTTGTGGGCATTGAAACCCCGGATGAGGGGAGCCTCAAGCTTACCGGCAAAACCCAGAATACAAGAGAGGCATTGCAGGACTCGGTCCGGAAGATCATGGACGCAGGCATCCGGGTCATGGCCGGATTCATCATCGGATTCGACAACGAAGCCCCGGGGGCCGGGGAACGGATCGTCTCCTTTGTGGAAGAGACCGCCATTCCCATCGCCGCCTTCAGCATGCTCCAGGTCCTGCCCGGCACCGCCCTTGAGAAACGCCTCCTGGCGGAAGGACGGATGTCGGACCGGTCCGGGGACATCAGTTATACCACCCTGATCAACTTTGCGCCCTCCCGCCCGGTGGATGACATCGCCAGGGAATTCATGGACGGCTTCTGGAAGCTATACGACCCTGTCGCTTACATCGACAGGGTATACCGCTGTTACAAAATTTTAGGAAAGGTGAAGTTCCCGCCGAAAAACCGTGAGCACAATAAAATCAAAGCCCAGGACATCAAAGCCATGTTCATCCTCCTGTGGCGCCTGGGCATCCGATACCCCTACAGGAAAAAATTCTGGACGCGCCTGCTCAGCGTCCTTAAGGAAAATCCAGGCGGACTGGTCAGTTTTTTAAGTGTCCTGGCCCAGCTGGAACACTTCATGGCGTACCGAAAGATCGTCAGAGATCAGATCCAGACCCAGCTTTCCGGAATGACATCCTGACCTTATCCAGCGGAGCAGCCTGACCCCCTGTCTTTCCATCCTCTCCAGAGTTTTTACTAGGCACTGGAACAACTTTTTCCGATGCATGATTTTGGCCTGATTTCATATCTATTGTCCTGTCTTCATCTATCTATTTCACCATTGATATATAATAATCATCACATTCATTGCCGGGAAAAAAACCTTTGATCCACTATTAAACTTGGAGGGCAGGATGACAACAGCGACCAGTGAGCAATCAGCATTTTCCGAAAAACGTGATAATTTGAAGCAGGTCTGCAAGGTTACGATGTTTGACCGCCTTGTCGGATATCCCCAAATGGCATCGGGCATTTCCCGGTATGTTTTGGGGAAAGTGGTTGGAAATGTGCAATGGCTATTGCTGGGTTTTCTTCGGTTTATTGCCGCCAGATACAACTCTAACGCGGAACTTCAAAAAGAGCTGATGGGAACCCAGGGCTGGATCAATGCCCATGTCGTTTTTAAATCCATGGACGGCAAGGTGGCGGTTGGTGTCCTCATTAAAGATGGAACGATGGTCATCCAGGATTCCATACCGGCCAGGGTCGATGCAACATTCTGTTTTCAAACGGCCAATTGCATCATGAACTTTCTCAACGCCGGCAAAAACCAAGCCAATGCCATGATGTTGGAAGGTCGGATGTGGATTCACGGCAATATGACCCTGGGCTATTATTTCTTTTACCTGCTGAATGTTGTCCTTTTAAAGGATGAGTTTAAATCCCAGAAGCAGGCAATTGGTGAAAATCGCAGTCTGGCCAGGAAAGCCGCAAAAGGGGTGTCGACCTGTGGAAGAGCTGAAAAGAAGAAACGACGTTCCCAGCGGTTGAAAGCAGAGAAAAGAGATCCCGGCGTTAGATGGTTGAAGAATCCCTATCTGCAGGAATACGGTCTGGAGGATTTTCCACGGATCGAAACATTTCGTGAGGAGTTGTTTCACACCAAAACAGAACTGACGGCTGAGTACGGAAAGCTGTTGACCGATTTCTTTATTGAGAACGGATATGAAACTAAAAAATCAGGCGAAGAATGGGAGCCCAATCTGCGTAGAGCAGAAAGTTTTCATTACCTGATGTCCAACCGGCAGGCCCTGATTCGGAAAAACGATTTGCTGGCGGGAACCTATACCCCGAATCCAATTTCCGGGACCGTAACCCACCCTCATACGGCGGGCCATTTGATGTGGCCGGAGCTGAAAACAATAGACAAACGGGAACTTCGACCTCACCAGATAAGCCAGGAAACTGCCTGGGTCATGCATCACCACGTTCTGCCGTTCTGGGCGGACCGGAATTTACTGCAATGGTGGAAAAAGGATTTTGACAACTCATTACCGGCACAGATCCAGGACCGCTGGTTTGCGATCTTCTTCTGGAAATTTGTGTCTCAAAGCGAAATCAGTCCAGGATATGACAATTTTGTCCTCAAGGGCCTCAAAGGGATGGAAGCTACGATTGATGCTGAACTCAGGAATGACCCCAATGCCGATGAGGAGAAGGTCAACACCCTAAACGCCATGAAGATCGGTCTGGATGCCGCCAGGGCCTATGCCCGTAACCTGGCACAGCAGGCTCGAAAAGAAGCGGCAACCCAATCGCATCCCCAACGCAGGGTCGAACTGGAACAGCTAGCAAAAAGGCTTGAACATGTCCCTGAATATCCGGCTCGAACGTTGATTGAGGCGGTTCAAACCCTCTGGATTATGCATATTTGCCTGGGACTTGAAAACATGGACGACGGCCCCATGCTGGGAAGGCTTGATCAAATTCTGCAACCCTTCTTTGAGGCCGAGATGGCGGCCTTGAAAACACAAAACGAGAGGGATGCCTATGTAAAAAATGTTATCGAGATTATGGGATGCCTGTTTTTCAGACTGGCCAGTCACTTGATTGCGTCTCCGGAGATCGGAGAATGGCAGAACTCAGGCGCCCCGCCGAACACGACCATTACAGTAGGAGGCGTAAAAGCGGACGGAACCGACGCCGTGAATGATATGTCCTATATCATCCTCAAGGTAATTGAAATGCTGGCCTTGCAGGACCCGAACTGTCATGCCCGTTATAAAATCGGTGTCAACAGCCGTGATTTTTTGAAGCGGGTTTGCGAAGTGAACTACACAACCGGTGCAACACCATGTATTCACAGTGATGACGCCATGATCACCGCCTTGAGTGCCAACGCAACCTGGGCATTGGAGGATATCCGGGGCTGGACTCCCACCGGGTGTGTTGAGCCTTCCCTCCCGGGAAAGCACTGCTCTGCAACATCCTCACTGGAGGTCAACCTGATGGCGCCGTTTGAGATGGCCATGAACAACGGGTATCATCCGCTGGTGAACTGGTGCCTTGGCCCGGAAACAGGGCGGATCGACAAAGGCGATTTCCAGTCCTTCGAGGCGTTCTGGGCTGCCTTTGACGAACAGAGCCGGTTCATCATCGAGCAATCGGTTATCGGCAATAACCAGTTGGGGATCATCCACCAGAAACACATGCCGGCCCCTTTGTTGTCGGCTTCCATTGAGGGGTGTATAAAAACCGGCAGGGGGATGACCCGAGGGGGTGCCAAGTACAATTCCACCGGGGTTGCAATTATTGGGCTGGCAGACGTGGTGGATTCCCTGATGGCCATCAGGACCTTGGTTTTCGATAAAAAGATGGTGACCTTCCCGGAGTTGAAGCAGGCAATCGATAGCAATTATGAGGGATTTGAAAAGATTCATGCATTGGTGAAAAACAGGGTTTCTCGCTTTGGTTCCGGAAATCCAGAGGCAGTGGCCATGGCAAATCGGGTCACAAAAATGTGCAACGATTATTACAGGAATCACCGAAACTACCGAGGTGGCCATTATGCAACCGGATGGTGGACCATGAATAATCATTCGGTTTACGGCAGGGTTTCCAGCGCCTCTCCTTCGGGCAGGCTCAAGGGAGAGCCTTTTACCCCGGGTTTAACACCCCATGCGAGTGCATCGAACAATATTCTGGATAATCTGCTGGATGTGGCCCAATTGGATCCCACAACCCTGGACAATAATATCGCTTTTAACGTGCGGGTGGTCCCCTCGGCAAAAGACACCCATGATCAGACAATCAGTCGGATGGCGGATTACGTCCAGACCTACTTTAAAAAAGGGGGGATGCAGATCCAGTACAATGTGGTCGATACAGACACCCTGAAGGACGCCATGGCCAATCCAGAGCACTATGCAGATCTCCTTGTGAGGATTTCGGGTTATTGCGGCTATTTTGTCCAGTTGCAGCGGGACCTTCAGTTGGAGTTGATCCGTCGCAGCGAGTTTGGATTATAGACCAATGAAGCATCCCCTCATCATTGATATCAAAGGGCACAGCCTGGACGACGGGCCCGGGATTCGCTCGGTGGTCTTTATCAAGGGCTGCCCCCTGCGCTGTAGTTGGTGCCAGAATCCGGAGAGTCAAAGGCCCACGGCAGAATTGTCCTGGGAAAGGGAGAAATGCATCAAATGCGGCTCCTGTGTGGAAATTTGCCCGGAACAGGCCATATCCGGGAACAGGTTTTTTATGGATCGGAAGGCCTGTTCCCTTTGCTTCGCCTGCGTGGAAATCTGCCCTGCCAACGCCTTGAAAAAGGTGGGAAAGGCAATGACCGTTGATGAAATTGTGCCCAAAGTGCTGCGCTACAGATCCTTTTTTGACACTTCGGGAGGCGGCGTCACCCTTTCCGGCGGAGAGCCGACCATGTTCATGGAATTTGCCGCCGCACTCCTGAGGCGATTCAAGGAAGAGGGGCTGCACACTCTGCTTGAAACCTGCGGTCATTTTGACAGGGACCACTTTGAACGCTTGATCTTTCCGTGGATCGATACCATCTACATGGACATCAAAATTGTGGACCCAAAAAAACATCAGGACCACTGCGGCATTTCCAACGATGTAATACTGGAAAATTTTGCATGGCTCTGTGGGCAAGCAGCCGCCGGAAACGTGACGTTTCTGCCACGAACGCCATTGATACCGGGGATTACGGACAGCGATGCCCAAATTGCGGAACTTGTCGGTCTTTACACCAGACACGGGGTTCAAAAAGCGTCCCTGCTGGGGAACAATCCGATCTGGATCGATAAATGTGACCAACTCGGCATCCCTGACAAGCCAGGGCCTTCATCCAAACTAAGGGACTTTTACAGTTCAAAACACTATGAAGCAATTCGATCACTGTTCAAAAGGGAAGGAATAACCATCGTTTCTTCCTGAGGAACAGTCAAATCATGAAGGTGAAAAGGAGACATCATGATCACCCAGAGCCAGATCCACCACATCGTCGAAAACCAGCGCACCTTTTTCAACACCCATGCCACCCTGGGCCATGAGTTCAGGCTCAACGCCCTGAAAACCCTCAAGGAGAGCGTTTGCCGCCATGAGCAGCCCTTTCATGACGCCCTTAAGGCCGATCTGGGCAAACCGGTGTATGAGTCCTTTATCACGGAAACCGGGTTCATCCGCCATGAGCTGACCCGGACCATGAAGTCCCTGAAGAAATGGATGGGCGTCAAATGGAAGATGACCCCCTTTTACCTTTTGCCCGGGACCAGCAAGGTCCACTACACCCCTTTGGGCGTGAACCTGATCATCGCGCCGTTCAACTATCCCATGCAGAGCACCTTTTCACCGCTCATCGCAGCCATTGCCGCCGGCAACACCGCAGTGGTCAAGACGTCGGAACTTACCCCCAACGTGAGCCGGGTGATCCAGGATCTCATCAACGACTGCTTCAGGCCCGAGCATGTAGCCTATGTGCCTGGCGAGGTGAAAGAAACCCAGATGCTCCTGACCCAGAAATTCGACCATATCTTTTTTACGGGCTCCACCCGGGTGGGGGGGATCGTCCTTGAGGCCGCGGCCAAGCACCTGACCCCCGTGACCCTGGAACTGGGCGGCAAAAGCCCCTGCATCATCCACAACGACGCCAACCTGGAGACAGCGGTGCGGCGCATTGCCTACGGGAAATTCCTCAATACAGGCCAGACCTGTGTGGCCCCGGATTATGTCCTGGTCCACCAGGATGTGGCGCAGCCCTTTATCGACAAGCTGAGCAAACGGGTCCAGGCCCTATACGGGGACAACCCGTCCCAGAGCCCGGACTTCGGCCGCATCGTGAATGTGGCCCACCACCGCCGCCTGGTCTCCCTCATTGACCCGGAAAAGGTGGTCATCGGCGGGGACCATGACGAGGCCACCCGGTACATCGGCCCCACGGTCATGGCCAAGGTCAGCCTGGATGATCCAGTGATGAAGGAGGAGATCTTCGGCCCGGTCCTGCCGGTGATGACCTACAACGACCTGGACCAGGTCTATCAGACCATCGGGGCCCTGCCCCAGCATCCCCTGGCCCTCTACCTGTTCACCGAGAACCGGCAGATCCGGGATGAACTGGTCTTGCGGATCCCCTTTGGCGGGGGCTGCGTCAACCACTGCATCCAGCACCTGGGCAACCCCTACCTGCCCTTTGGCGGCCTGGGCAGTTCAGGCATGGGACATTACCACGGCTTTGACGGATTCACGCGGTTTTCCCACCAAAAGGCCCTGTACCAGGCCCCCACCGCCACCTGGCTGGACCTTCCCCTGATCTACCCGCCCTACAAGGGCAAACTCAAAATAATGAAGGCCATCTTCAGATAGCCAGGGGATCCCCCGGGCCCAGTACAGTGGTTGTCCAGTTTTAAAAGATGCAGGGAACTGCGGAATCTGTATTGCACCGGGAATCCCCCTAACTGCTTGAAAAAATAAAAATTAATTCCAACCAGCTACCGGGATTTGAGAATCAGAAAAATTGTAAACCCAAATCAGGAATATAGTCGGAGGTGACAGGTCGCGGCGGATCATGGTTACGGATATCCCAAAGCCCAAGATGATGCAGAATTTTTTCGATGATGTCAAGTTCTTTGATGAAGCTGATGATGTGCATCTGTCCCCAGCATTTAGGACAGATCAGTGGGTCTGTTTCATAAATTTTCTGGATTAACCTGGCCCAGTTCCGCCGGGATTTTTTGGATGACATTTCATTTGGAATAACAGCAGGAATGTCATCATCCGTTTCCGCCTTTTTCCTCATCCCCCGGGATTTGTTCGAATAATAACCGTAGTATCGGACCGCCTGCTCATATCGGCCAGGTATATGCTTAACCAGCCTGACCAGCCTGACCAGCCTGACCAGCCAGTCCATAGCATTAAAAGTTTTCCGGGACTTGCGGTCTTTCGAGGTGTATACGACCTTGGCGGTACTGTCATGGGAATCTTGCTCCGGGATGTAGACCATGCGTTCCTGAGGCACGAAGTGAAGCGTCAGCGCTCAAAACAGGCCCGGATGATGTACCGGGCAAGATTTCCAAGTCCTGCGTTATCATCGGAAAAAATTTTGCCTCCGATATAAACATGGAAACCTGAATGGCGCCATGAAAGCATATTCTCAATAACGGCATCCGTTATTTTATCCTCTTTTTTGAGCATCGTGAGCACTTCATACTGAAAAATTTCTTCCAGGTCTTCCAGCATGAATCCCGGTGCCATATGAAAGTCACCGTCATTCAAAAAACATCCATCAGACACAATGGCATGCAGATGGGGATTAAAGTTTAAAAAGTCGCCATAAGTCTGAACAGCAATGCTGGCTCCAGGAACAGCACTGTCATCAGATACTGCAGCTTTCAAATATGCCTTGATAACCTTCCAGGCACAAATCGATAATTTTGCCAACAGCTTTCTGTCAAAGAGAAAATAAATCCGCAGTCTTTTGGGAATACTGAATACCCACTGGCGGTGTGGAACATCCTTGAGGACGTTAGTGAGCAACCATTCTCCATACTCAATCACTCTTTTTTGATGACAAGAGGGACAAAACTGCCTGCGCTTGCAAGAGAATGCAAGGAGATACTCATGGCCGCATTTTTCACATTGAACCCGGGCGAATCCCATATGAAGATCACCACAATCCAGGTATTTATAGATCACGGTCATGACATATGTCCGCCAGAATCCATACCGGGGTGCATACATGTCGTCCCAAGCGCGTTCCAGATTTTCAAAGTGATTTTCAACACATTTGTAGTATGCACTTGCCTTGGGATTACGGGGCTGGTAAACATCAAAATTATGTGTTGCTGTTTGGGCCATATTGAAACCGGTAATGGTGATAAAATTTTTAGACATACCAAAAGAAAAATCAGAATTTGTGTGCAGGATGGAGCTAGAACACTTGTTGAAAATATACAACAATTGTTGCATAAAATAAACACAAAGAAAATAAAAGACGGTGTAGCAAACCAAAACATGCTACGGGCAAGCCGCAGATTTTCCTGTTCACGGAGGCTGCGCCGCGATTATATTTTTAAGCCAGTGGGGGGACAGACATAAATTCCTTTTTTAATTTCATAGGGTTCATCAACAGGCGCAATGACCCATGCTGATTCAGGTTTTATTGAAT
>JAHIVS010000199.1 GCA_018816605.1 Pseudomonadota bacterium | reverse complement strand
TTAAACTATTTTTAAATGCCAAGCAAAATCATGGATACAACAGGTGGATCACTGCATTTTGCAAAGGTTTATTGCGTCGAAAGTATCATGGGTGGAAAGAGCTTGTCAATCATTGTCCCGAAAGGGCCGGCAAAATCAAAATGGACACGTCAGACAAGGCGGTCCAAAAGGCAGATGACCTTAACGACGGTTGTCAGCCGGGACGATGATGGATCGGCTTTGATTTTTTTTAAAATCATATTGACAAAAAGCATTTTCCTCATTTATGATGGTTCATCTTTTCGTTTAAACGGGTGTCCCAAAGGCCGTTAAAATTAAGATTCGGACCGGGCTATATTCAACAAATTGTCACGGTAATCTCCAAATTCTCTCTTCTTTTCCTTCCATAGCTGACAATCTCTTAGACACATAAATTTGCTATTTTCAACACACCTATCCGTTCGATGAAAAAAAAAATATAAAAGCCCTATTTCATAGTGCTTTACAATGGGATCTCTGGGAAGGGCGCTCACTCATCCGCCTTTCTCATCCTTTAACCCCATAAAAATAAAGGGAGGTAAATTATGGATAGGAACCGGATTGATTTCTCATTTTCCGATTTGATCAGCGGGTACGTGACAAATTCCCCCCAGGAGGGGAAATTTGCGCTGAAAACAACGGATGGCCGGGAGTTTTACATCAAGGTTAGCGACAATTGTTACGCCGAAGTGATCCGTAATCTGGGTGAACCATACCAGGATGCAGGCGATCTTCTGGCCCAATTACAGCCGGGCCGCTTGGTGTTTGCCTACGGGATCTTCTACCCGGAAAACGGCCGGGTGAGCATTGAGGCCAAGCACCTGGTCTTTGCCGGTAAAAATGCGGACCACTATGTTTTTGAAGACCCGGATTGGTGGATTCGCCAAATTTGCCAATTGGGTGAATTTTATCTTGAGCACCAATTTGACGGCGGCCCCATTGATTATCGGAACTATAGAACGGATTTGACCCTGGAAGGCCAGAAAACCGGGTCCATTCGCCAGGAGGCAGACACCATCTCCCGGTTGGTTTACGGATTTGCCAGCGCTTATATGCTCAGCGGTGACGAGCGCTTTCTTTGTGCCGCCGAATTCGGGACCAAATACCTTTGTGATTTTTTTCGCAGAAATGATCGCGGCGGGGAGATATCTTATTGGAACCATGCCCTGGATATTCATCCCTACGGCGGGGCGGAACCCATCCTGCCCTCACAATTTGGTGATGATTATGGTGCCATCCCCGCATACGAACAGATCTATGCCCTGGCCGGTCCGACCCAGACCTACCGCATCACTTCTGATGCAAAGATTTTTGAGGATATTCAGAAAACAATCAACCTGTTTAACACCTGTTACCATGATCCCCAATCGGGCGGTTATTTCTCCCATATAGATCCGTTGACCTTTGATCCCCATGCCCCTTCCCTGGGGGATAATCAATCCAGAAAAAACTGGAATTCGGTGGGGGATCATGCCCCTGCATACCTGATCAATGCGGTATTGGCCACTGGGAACCGTGATTGGATGACCATGCTGACCCAATGCACCGACTGTGTGGTGGATCATTTCCAGGATTATGAAAACTCCCCCTTTGTCAATGAAAAATTCCACCAGGACTGGACCCCTGACCACCATTGGAAATGGCAACAGAACCGCGGGGTGGTCGGCCACAATTTAAAGATCGCATGGAATATGACCCGGCTTTATTGCCGCACCCAAACCGAGTCCTATGCGCAATTTGCCCACACGATTGCAGAAAAAATGCCTTCCTGCGGCATGGACACCCAACGCATGGGCTGGTACGATGTGGTCAACCGCACCCTGGCCCCGGAGGAAAAATTCCACCGGTTTGCCTGGCATGACCGCAAGGCCTGGTGGCAGCAGGAACAGGGGATTCTGGCCTATCTCATCATGGCAGGCGTTCACAAAAATACCACCTATCGTCGTCTGGCCCGGGAGTCAACCGCATTTTATAACGCCTGGTTCCCGGATACCAGTTCCGGCGGCGTTTATTTTAATGTTCTGTCAAACGGTCACCCCTATCCGCTGGGGACTGAGCGCAATAAGGGCAGCCACTCCATGAGCGGTTATCACAGTTTCGAACTGGCTTACCTGGCAGCGGTCTACACCAACCTCTTGATAACCGGCAATCCCTTGACCCTTTTCTTTAAACCCAATCCGAAATCACTGCCAGGCGGCTGCCTGAATGTTTCCCCGGATATGCTGCCCGGGGATGCCGTCAAGCTGACCTCTGTTGAGGTAAATGGAAAGTCCCACCAGGATTTTGACGGGAAAAACATGGTGGTTCGCCTGGCGGGAAATGAGCGGGTAAGGGTAAAGGCCATTCTTGAACCGATTTCCTAGATCCCTGGGGATATTAAATGGAAAAAAAAGCAATCACCCATCAGAAAGGAGGAAAAAAATGAAAAAAATTTTATGTTGTTTGTCCGAGTGGGGGTTTTGGGGGGAAGAATTGATCGGCCCTCTGGAAGTGCTGGATGAAAAAGGGTACGAGACTGTTTTCATGACGCCAACCGGAGCACCCCCCCGGGCACTGCCCCCCAGCATGGAACCGGGGTATCTTGACCCGCCCCTGGGCAAGGTTGTCACCAGTGAGTATTATGCCCAAAAAACCCGGGAAATTGATGGGTCGGACAGGCTGGCCAATCCCATCAATCTTTCGGAGTGGTTTCATCCAATGCCCTATTTTAATTCTGAAAATTTCGGCCATGGGCTGGAAGACTATTTCAACCAGCGCGATCAATGCTGGAAAGAGCTTGAGCAGTTTGATGCGCTTTTGTTGCCCGGCGGCAGCGGTCCCATGGTGGATATGGTCAACAATGAACGTCTCCATGATGTGATTCTGGGCTTTTACACCCAGAACAAACTGATTGCAGCAGAATGCTATTGTGTCACCTGCCTGGCCTTTGCCCGGGATTGGACCGACCGCAGAAGTATCATCCAGGGAAAACATGTTACCGGTCATGCCCGGGAATATGATTACAAAGACGGCACCGGCTTTATCAAGACCGATCTTAATTTCGGGACGCCGTTTTATCCTTTGGAATATATCCTCCGGGATGCGGTGGGAAAGGAGGGGCAATACCACGGAGGGGTGGGCCATACCCTGTCCACCATCCTTGACTATCCGTTTCTCACCGGACGTTCCACCCAGGACTCAAAACGCGTTGGCCAGTTAATGATCGAAGTGCTGGAAAAGGGATTAAAACGGTATGGCTGGTAACCCTTATGTTTTTTTAAAGAGGTGAACCCATGGCTGAAAAAACAGGACGTTTTGCAATCATAGAACAATTTATTGCCGATGGAATCACACATATGTTCGGCAACCCGGGTACTGTGGAACAGGGGTTTCTGGATGCCCTGGCCGAGTATCCTGAAATGAAATATATTCTGACATTACAGGAATCCGTGGCCCTGCTCCTGGGGGACGGGTTTGCCCGGGCCACAAAAAAGCCGGCCCTGGTGCAGATCCACAGCACGCCGGGTCTGGGCAACACCATCGGGGCGTTATACCAGGCCATGCGCGGCCATGTGCCCCTGGTGGTGATCGGCGGAGACGCCGGCATCAAGTATATGCCCATGGAGGCCCAGATGTATGGGGATCTTGTGGCCTTTGCCCAACCGGTCACCAAATGGTCGACAATGGTGAAGGATGCGGCCTCCCTCCTGCGGACCCTGCGCCGGGGGATCAAAATTGCCGCCACACCGCCCATGGGACCGGTGTATATCTGTCTGCCTGCCGATATCCTGGATTCTCCCTGCGTTGAAGCGGTGGTTCCGACCAGTATCCCCTCCACCCGTGTGCTTCCGGATGACACCTTTATCTCAGAGGCGGCATTCCTGCTGATCCATGCAAAAAAACCCATGATTTTTATGGGGGACGGGATTGCCTATTCCGGGGCAAAAGCGGAACTTGAAAAGGTGGCGGAACTGATCGGTGCAGAGGTCTGGGGGGTGGATTCCGGCGAATTGAACATGAGCTATGGCCATCCTCTTTATCAGGGGCAGACCGGGCACATGTTCGGGGAGGAGAGCTTTCCCATCACCTCCAGGGGAGACGTCAATCTTGTCTGCGGAACCTATATGGTGCCAGAGGTCTTTCCCCGGCTTGACAATATATTTGCGCCCAATGCCAAGGTGATTCATATCGATTTGAATGCCCATGAAATCGCCAAAAACCATCCGGTGGACCTGGGGGTGGTCAGTGATCCGAAACTGACCCTGGCCAGATTGGCCCAGGCAATCGAGTCCGCCATGACCCCGGCCCAAAAAGATGCGGCCCTGGCCAGGTTTGATGAAATCGGCGCTGCCCGGGAGGAAAAGCTTCAGTCCCAGAAGCAAGCAGACAGGGCAATTGGGATGCCCCTGAACGCTGCCCGGTTCATGGAAGCATTGGCAGCCCAATTGCCAGATCCAAAGGAGGTTTGTGTGTTTGATGAAGCACTGACCCACTCTGCTGAACTCAACTGCTATCTTGTACCCAGTATCCCGGGGCAGTTCCTGCAAACCCGGGGGGGATCCCTGGGGGTTGGAATTCCCGGGGCGATTGCCTTGAAACTGGCCTATCCTGAAAAAACTGTTCTGGGCTTCACCGGTGATGGCGGCAGCATGTACACGATCCAGGCCCTCTGGACGGCAGCCCATCATAAGATCGGGGCCAAGTTTGTCATCTGCAACAACCAAAGCTATATGCTGTTAAAACTCAATATTTTGCAATACTGGAAAGACCAGGTCAAAATTCAACCCCATGCCTTTCCAGCCCCCTTTGATCTGACCGAGCCGGTTATCGATTTTGCGGCCCTGGCCAGGTCCATGGGCGTTCCCGGGGTCCGTGTTGAAAAACCCGATGAGGTCGGTCCGGCCATAAAACAGGCCCTGGACCATACCGGTCCGTTTCTGATTGATCTGGTTGTAACGGGAACTGTCCCGGGATCAACGGGCCATTGCAAGTGCGGACAATAAACAAAAACTTGTCCAGGTCAGTGTCCATGGTATGGGAAGATAGTGTCCACTGATCACACCCCATAATTTTTTAAAAGAGGACAGAACATGAATCGTTTAACACCACTTGACCAAGGGGAAGTAAAAGACTTGGTGACAGAATGGTTCCGCAAGCTGGATGTCCATGCCCCCATGGTGGAAATTCTGCCGATGCTGGCCCAGGAAGGATTGTCAATGAAATTTCCCGAAGGCAGCCTGCACAGCCTTGCCGAATTCGAAGGTTGGTATCAGGGGGTCATCCGCCTTTTTTTTGACGAGGTTCATCAGGTTACGAAATGCGATGTCACCATCTCAGGTGATCGGGCCAATGTCGATCTTATTGTCAAATGGGAAGCCAGCGTGTGGAAACCACCGGCAGCTCACAGTGACCGCATCATGCTGGATGCCTATCAGACCTGGACCGTGGAACCTTGCCCCGGGGCGGGCAGGCCGGTGATTGTCCGCTATGATGTTGACAAACTCAAATATCATGATGGCTCGGCCAAACTTTAAATATTAAGGAGGCAGAACATGTTTGACCCCAAACGTTTTATGGAGACCCATGTCGACTATGTAATGAAAAACCAGATTGATGTCATGGTCAAGACACAATACACCGAGGACGCGGTGCTTTTAAGCCCCTTTCCCTGTATGGAGGCCCCGCCGCCATATGTGATCCGGGGCAACGATGCCGTGCGGGATTTTTATCACAAATACAACGCCTGGCAGGGATTTTTTGAAATTGAGCGTGTCTATAACCAGATACTGGCCGAAGATGCCATTTCCTTCCAAACCGTTGTCAGGACACAAACCGGCCGGTGGGCATCCGGGATCTCCTGGCGAATATGCGACGGCAGGATTTCCCATCATTTCAGTTTTGGTTACAGGCTTGATCCCCCCGAGGATTAGATTTCAGCTGTCGGCTTTCCAACAAAAAGGAGAATGGACCATGGGATATGGTAGAGATTTTATGGAAAAACGTTTCAAATACGTCATGGCTGGGCAGGCGGACCTGCTCGTGGAAGAACAATACCATGATGATGCAGTACTGCTTGCCTTTGCCCGGAAGTTTGCGGGCAAACCCGCCATTTTGAAAGCCTTTTCGGAATTTGTCAGGGACCGGGTCGAATCCATTGACCTTTTGGAACTTACCGAAACAGAGGACCAAATTTTTTGTCGGGTGCGCATGGTGCGGGAATCGGGGATTTTACTGGCCAAAGAGGCCCTGTATCTTGTCGATGGGAAAGTGTTCCGGCAATTTTCCGATGAACAGAAACCGGTCGCTGGGGAGGAAAACGATTCCAGGCAGGCCGCGGCCACAAGGGAGGTGGTTGAAACCTATTTTAAAACCGTAAATGCCGGGGATTGGGACGGCTGGCTTGCCTTGTTTGATAAGGAGATCGTGTTCACCGAGCCCATGGGGACCGTGCACGGCCTTGACGGCATGGGCCAGGCTGTCAAGGGACTGAAAGCCGGATACAAAACCTTTCAAAACCAGCTGTTGAAAATTTTTGTGGACGGCAACAGCGCGGTGGCCTGTACCCAGATCCGGGCCGTGACCATGGGGGGGGTGCCCATCAACGTGAAGTCGGCAAACCTGTATTGGGTCAAAAACAATAGGATCGTGAACCAGGAGAATCTGTTTGACGCCCAACAGCTCAAACCATTTCTGGACCAGAAATTATCGTGATAACCTGTGAGGAGAAATTCTATGCTGAAAACAATTTTTTCCCATGTTGCGGTATCGTGTAAAGATCCTGTCCGGCTGGAACGGTTTTATACAAAATATTTTGGATTTAAAAGGGCCCGGGTCTATTCCCCCGGGCCAGACCAGGTGGTCATGATAAAATCAGGGCAGATCTATCTTGAATTGTTCAAGGCCACACAGGACCCTTTGACACCGCCGCCAACAGACTCAGGTCCTTTGTATCCGTCCTGGAAACACATCTGTTTTCTTGTGGATGACCTTGACCTAAAACTTAGAAAACTGGGGGATGCGGTAACGATCACCCTGGGCCCTTCCGATATGGGCCAGTTTGTTCCGGGCATGAAGGTGTGCTGGATTGCCGATCCCGAAGACAACATTGTTGAGCTCAACCAGGGATATCGGGACGAGGAAGATCCGCCGCAACTTGCGGAAGGGGGGGACTTATAAGGATGGGGATCTTCACAAGGGAGGATAATCATGAACTTTATTCGTCTGGCCATATTGGCCGCTTTGATATTCCCCGGTCTTGCCGACCTGTGGGCAGCGGGTTTAATCCACCAGGCAGACACCGATGAACCCAGATACGGTGTTCATATGGATAGGGAGGGCTGGGCCCACTTTAAGGTCCGTGCGCCAATGGCCACAAGCCTTAACCTCTTATTGTTCTCCGGTGCCGAAGAGAGGTCGCCCCACCAGACCATTGCCATGGGAAAGCGGGGCACGGACTGGGCCATTAAGATTAAAGGAGAGGGGGTCGGTCAGGGCCTGATGTATATGTACCAGGCCCATGGCCCCAACCAGGTGAATGTGGACGATCAGTTCGGGCCCATGTTCAACCCCACTATATATTTGTCAGATCCCTACGCCTATAAGACACAAAATGTCCGGTATTCCCATGTTTTTTCTGCCACCCCTTACACGGATACAGCAGTGCACATCTATGCCGGCGGCGGGAAAAGCATCCTCCACGACCACAGCCAAGACCCTGAACCCAGTCATGTCATGACCCCCCCCCAAGACCTGATCCTTTATGAACTTCATGTACAGGACTATACGGCAGATTTGCAGAGCCTGGACCCGGAGCTTCGGGGAACCTACCTGGGTCTTGCCCAGGGCGGCTTGAAAACCCCCGGCAACCTTCGGGCAGGGATTGACCACCTGGCCGAGCTTGGGGTGAACGCTGTGGAGCTGATGCCGGTCATGGAATATGACGAGGAAACGGCAAATCTGGCCGGCCGCTACAACCACTGGGGATATATGACCAGTCATTTTTTTGCCCCGGAAGAACGGTACGCATCAAAACCGGGCGATCAAGTGAGGCAGTTGAAGCTGCTTGTCCAGGCCTTCCATGACAAAGGCATGGCGGTCTTTATGGATGTCGTATACAACCACACCGCCGAGCAGGGGCCCTGGACAGACAATGGCCGTCTGGCCGTAAAACAATACAACCTCATGGGACTGGACCCGGAGTCGGTCTATCGGTCAACCGCGGACAAACGCTATTTTTATAACAATACCGGCACGGGCAATGATGTCTCGTTTTACGGCGGGGATGAGGGCTTTACCAAGCAGCTTGTGTGCGATTCCCTGGCGCTCTGGCATCAACAATACGGGGTGGACGGTTTCCGGTTCGACCTTGCCCGTATCCTGGCCGACGGATCATTCAGCGCTGGGGACTGGGTGGATAACGACCCCCGCTTTGCCCAGGCCCACCTCCATGCAGAGCCCTGGGATATGGGAGGCCAGTGGTGGGATTTCATGGACAGTTCTGGGTGGAGTTACCAGAACAACCGCTGGGCAAAATGGATGGGCAAGTACCGGGATAAGGTCCGGAAGTTTTCAAGCACAAAATTGCAGGACCAGCGAATGCTCAAACAGCTCATAGAGGGGTATGGATCGGTGAGTGACGATTATGGAAGGGCTGCCTCCACAAAACCATGGCGCTCGGTGAACATGGTTGCCGTACACGACGGATACACACTCCGGGATACCACCTATTTTAATGACCCTGACCCCTCCCACAACTGCTGGGACAGTGGGGGGGACGAAAATCTGCGGCGGGAACGCGCAAAACTGATGATGGGCATTTTACTCACCTCCCAGGGCGTGCCCATCATCCTGCAGGGAGATGAGTTCGGCCGGACCAAGTCCGGTGCAAACTCCCAGGCTGAGGCCTGCAACACCTATAATTATGAATCCTCGGATCAGGAAACTTTTGTAAACAAGGTCAACTGGATTGACTGGGGCCTGAAAGACGGGAATAATCTGGCATCCCCCAAGGGGCCCACCTATGGTCTGGAATTGTTCCATTGGACCCGTGAGTTGATTGCGCTTCGGAAACAATGGTCCCATTTTCGCAATAAAGACTTTGTTGCCCATGTCACGGATATGCCCAACGACAAAATCGGCAGACAAAATGACGGAAAATATACCTATATATGGGAAACCCCCCGGGAGGGCAGTCCCACTCAACTGGCCGTGATCTGGTGGGGAAGGGCCGGGGAACCGGATATCATGGTGATTTACAATGAAGACTGGAACTCTTTTTATCTGGGCACCCTGGGGGACTGGTCCAACGGGGATTGGAAAATTCTTGCCCGTTCCTGGTATGGCGATGATTTCGATTTTGTGCCGCCTGCCTCCTGGGAACAAAAGGCCCCGGATGCAGGAGCGGGGGTGGAGATAAAGGGGCGTTCCATGGCCATATTGATCAGCGATAACGATTAGTCCCCCCTGGCGATGCGTCAAGTCATGGCAGCGGTTTATAATGAAAAGAAGGAGGAAGGGTGATGAAACTTTTGAATAAAAAAATAGGCATTCTGCTGGAAAGCGATTTCTACGAAAATGAAATTTTTTACTATAATCTTCGATTTCCAGAGGAAGGGGCGGAGTTGCATTTTTTAACCCGGCTCTGGGGACAAAAAAGTCTTGAGTTCAAAGGCCATGAATACCAGGCGAAAATGACCTGTTCCGAGAGTTTTGAAAACATGAGCAGATCCGAACTCCAGAGCTATGACGCCCTGATCATTCCCTCGGGCATGGTGGCAGACCGACTCCGCTACACAGAGAATGTAAAAGAAATCCCTCCGGCTTCGGATTTCATGGCCCGTGCCTTTGGGGAAAAATCCATCCTCAAGGGAATCATCTGCCACGGCATGTGGCTCATGTCT
>JAHIVS010000198.1 GCA_018816605.1 Pseudomonadota bacterium | reverse complement strand
TTTTTATGCCGGGCTGGACGGATTTGTGATAATAAGGGCCCATGTTGGATTATAAATTATTACAGGCATTGGCCCATGTGATCCAGGAGGGCGGATTTGACAAGGCAGCCCTTCGGCTGAACCTCACCCAGTCCGCTGTGTCCCAGCGGATAAAGCTGCTGGAAGACCAGATGGGAACCCTTCTGTTGACCCGGACGGTTCCGCCGGCGCCCACGCCCCAAGGAAAGCAGTTGCTCAAACATTATATCCAGGTGCAAAGTCTTGAGGCGGATCTTAACCGCTCTCTAACGCCCCTGGCCCGGGAAAATTTCCAGGTGTTTGCCGTCGGGATTAATGCAGACAGTCTTGCCACCTGGTTTTTCCCGGCCGTGACTCTGTTTTTAGGGGAAAACCGTGTGCTTCTGGACCTGAAGGTGGATGACCAGGAGCAAACCCACCGGCTGCTCAGAAACGGGGAGGTGGCCGGCTGTATCAGTTCGGAAGACAGACCTGTCCAGGGCTGCTCTGTCACCCCCATCGGCACCATGACCTATCGGATGGTGGCCGCACCGCAATTTGTGAAGAGCTATTTTCCCCGGGGGTTTGGAAAGAACGGCCTGGAAAAGGCACCGGCCGTTATCTTCAATCGCAGGGACGACCTGCATTCACGGTTTTTAAAAACATATTTTAGACAAGCCGTCCCTCCGGCAATCACCTCCCAAAAAGCGCCGGGCCCAAAAATTCCCATCCACTACGTACCCTCTTCGGAAAAATTTGTCGGGATGATTCTGGACGGACTGGCCTATGGCATGGTGCCGGACCTCCAGGGGCTTGCCCATATTAAAAAAGGTCTTCTTGTGGACCTTGCGCCGGACACCCCTGTTTTGGTGTCTCTTTACTGGCATCGGTGGCAATTGAGTTCCATCCTTTTGGATGAATTTTCAAAGGCAATTGTTAAAAACGCGGTGATCTGCTAAGAAAAAAACATGACCATTCATTTGAAGGATATCATTGACCTGGATTACCTTTTGAGCGTGGACGACCAGAGGGAATCAGGAGAGGAACGGGAAACGACCCTGGCAAGGGACCGGGAAATTTTTCATCAGATGGATTCCCCGGACATGGACGATACCCGTCTGCTGTTTTCATGGCTTGAGTACAGAAGGCTGGTGTTTTTCCATGAGGCCCAAGAAAAGACAAGGGCCATCCTGCCGGGAGCCCTGTTTGCCTCCCTGTACCGGTGGAGTGTCTACGGCCTTTTGATTGCAGGGCTTTTATCCGGGATCTGCCTGGCCTATTCCTTTCTGGCCTACCACGGGACCCGGCCTGTCAATGTTACCCTTTTTTTTGTTGTTTTTATTCTTTTACAGGTGCTGCTGTCGGGTCTGACCCTTTTTATGCTGGCCCTTCGATTTGTAAGGCCAAAGATAGGCGCCGGCCGAAACGCGCCTTCTCTTGTTCATGCCCTTTTTTCTGCGGTCTTTTTTAAAGGGTTGCCGGGGCTTTTAAAAAAGATAAAAGGGGGAGAGGCGGGCATGGCATCCATCGAATATATGGCAGCCCTGATCCAAATGCGAAACCGGGAATACAAAGGCCTTTTTTTCTGGCCTTTTTTTCTGCTCTCTTCTTTTTTTTCGGTCTCGTTTTCCCTGGGCGCCCTGGCAGGAACCCTGTTCCGGGTGACGGTCAGCGACCTGGCCTTTGGCTGGCAATCCACCCTGGTGACGGCGAGTGTCCGTATCCATGATGTCCTGTCCGTGATCGCCCTCCCCTGGTCCTGGTTCGTGCCCCAAGACCTATCCCTTCCGAGTCCTGAACAGATAGAAGGGTCAAGGATTCTGCTCAAGGAAGGGATTGCCGGCCTTGCCACAAAAGATCTGGTTTCCTGGTGGCCGTTTCTGTGCCTGGGCATCATGTTCTATGCTGTTCTGCCGCGGCTTGTACTGATCACGGCAGCTGTTCTGGCCCAGAAAAAAGCCCTTGCCCAGTTTGATTTTGAAAAACCCAGGTTTAAAAAGCTTTTGGTCCAGATGAAGTCTCCCATCATGGATATCCGGTCCGATGCGCCCTCCATGGGGCGGCAGCCGGAGTCACCGGTTGAACCCGGGCCTCAAATGGATTCGGCCAGGCAGTTTCAAATCAGGGGCGCCCGCGCCCTGGTTTTGGCGTCCGGTTCTGTGTATGGGGCGGATACGTCTGAGGCTGTCATCGGGTTTATCAACCGGCAATTGTGCATCGGGGTGACCGCCGTCATTCCCGTCTCCTTTGACTATATCCAGGATAAAGAATTGCTTGCTTCCCTTACACAAGCGTTGCCCGATCAGGTTATCGTGCTCCAGGAGGTTTGGCAGCCCCCCATCCGGGGGTTGCTGTATTATTTTGTCCAGTTGAAACAGGTGTTTGCGGACAGGCCCTTGTGGATATTGCTGACCCAGACCCCTGGGGAAAAAACTTTTGTCGTGGACAGCGAGGATGTGAATTTTCAGGTGTGGAAACGCGCCATCCATCAATTGGGAAACCCCGATATCCTTCTGGAAAGGGTGTATAAATGAAAAATTCTTCCATCCCGGAATTTGCCGTTCTGGGTCACCCCAATGAAGGCAAGTCTTCCGTGGTTTCCACCCTTACCGAGGACGACCGGATACGGATCAGCCCCTTCCCCGGTGAAACCAGCGTTGCCCAGGCCTATACCGTTGAAATCGATGGGGAAAAGATTATCCGGTTTGTGGATACCCCGGGGTTCCAGGCACCCCGGCAGGCCCTTGCCTGGTTCAGGGCCTATGAAGGAGATCCTGGAAAAATTCTGGATCAGTTTATTGAAACCTTTGGCCAGGATCCTTTTTTTGCAGACGAGTGCGCTCTTTTGGCCCCGGTTGCCCGGGGGGCGGGCATTATTTATGTGGTGAACGGCGCAAGGCCGGTCCGGGAGGATGATATTGCGGAGATGGAAATCCTTCGTCTCACGGGCAGGCCCCGCATGGCCATCATCAATTCCAAGCAGACCAAACAAGACTATACCCATGAATGGAAACAGGAGTTCCGTAAATGTTTTAATTCCATCCGGGTGTTTAATTCCAACACCGCTGATTTCAACGAGCGGATTCGCATGCTCGAAAGTTTAAAGTCCATTGACCAGGAATGGGAAGACTCCGTTTCACGGGTGATCCTGGCCTTTAAGGGGGAGTGGAAGAAACGAAATCGTTTGGCCTGTGCCTATATCACCCTTGGTCTGGAAAAAAGCCTTTGTTTTTTTGTTTCTGAAAAATTGACCGGCAAGTCGGATAAAGTTTTGGTTCGGGAACGGCTTAATCTCTCCTTTCAACAGGGTATCCGAAAAATTGAACAAGAGATGTTCGCACAGATAAAATCCTTGTTTAAGCACAGGCTCTATGAGTATCCCCTGCCCGACTATTCCCTGCTCCGGCATGATTTGTTTTCCCGGCAGACCTGGGAATTGCTGGGGCTGACCAAAGGGCAATTGGCAGGAGCAGGGGCGGTTCTGGGCGGCACCATGGGGGTTGCCGTTGATGCAGCTGCCGGCGGCACCTCCTTCGGGGTGTTTGCCGCCATCGGAGGCCTTTTGGGGGCTGGGTCCGCCCTTTTTGGCGGCAAAAAAATCGCCCGGAGAACCGGTCTCGGCATCCGCCTTGGCGGCGACCGGCTCCAGGTGGGACCCAATGAAAATCTTCAGTTCCTCTATGTGCTGATGGACCGTGCCCTGATCTATTACACCCATATGATCAACCGCCCCCATGGCCGACGGGATGCTGGGGATATTGGGGAGAATCCAAAGAAAGTTTTTCCGAAACTGGGAATAACCGCCACGCTTTCCCCGGGTCAGCGAAATACCTGTGTCCGGTTTTTCAAGTCGGTCCGGGGCAAGGCGGTAATCAAGGGGAAGAAAGCTGTCCCGGAGTTTGCCGTTCTTGTGGCTTCTCTGCTTGAGCAGGTTGCCGGGGAAGACACCTGATGCCACCCGGATTTTTTTGCCAGATGATCTTTGGGGCCGGAAAAAAACTTGTGCGGGAAACCAAAATTTGCCTATAGTCGAATTTTATGTGTTCAATTCAATATGGATCTAAATAATAGGGAGTCTGATCTAGATGCTGTCTCACCTTTTCAACCCGATTCAAATAGGAAACATGACGGTCAAGAACCGGCTGATGATGTCGGCCATGAGTATCAACTTTGGGGTGGACGGCAATTGCCATGTCACAGACCAGCTCATTGAATATTTTGTGGAGCGGGCCAAAGGAGAAGTGGGCATGATGCTGGTGGGGGGTGGCAGTGTCCATCCGGGCGGCCAGGAATTGCCGGATCTTCCCCAGATGTATGACGATTCCTGTCTCCCTTCTTTGAAAAGAATGGTCGACCGGGTAAAAAAGTATGATACCCGATTCGGGGTCCAGCTCATGCACGGGGGACGTCAATCCTATCTCCCCCAGAAGGTGGCCCCCTCCGCCATCCCGGCACCGGCTGTTGTGAAAGGCGAGGTCCGGGCCCTTGAAATTGCGGAAATCAAAGAACTGGTCGCCTGTTTTGGGGATGCTGCCAGGCGCTGCCGCACAGCCGGGTTTGACTTTATTGAAATCCACGGGGCCCACGGATACCTGATCAACCAGTTCATGGCGCCCAATTCCAATATAAGAACCGACGAATATGGCGGGTCCTTTGAGAACCGGACCCGGTTTTTGTTTGAGATCCTGGGGGCTGTCCGGGAACGGGCAGGCAAAGACTTTCCCGTGGGCATCCGGATCAACGGGAAAGATTATATTGAAAACGGCTGGGAACTCAAGGACACGGTGCGCCTTGCACCCCTGCTGGAAAAGGCAGGTGTGGTATATCTTCATATCTCCGGCGGGGTCTACGGGTCCACCGAGCTGACCATCCCCTCCATGTACACCCCCCAGGGCTGTTTTGTGCACCTGGCCGAGGCCGTGAAAAAAACCGTGAATATCCCGGTGATCACCGTGGGTCGGATCAAAGAACCGGAGCATGCAAATGGGATATTGGGAGAGGGAAAAGCCGATATGATCTCCATGGGGCGGTCTTTTCTGGCAGATCCCCAGTATCCCCGGAAGGCCCGGCAAGGCAATTTTTCCCAGATCCGCCCCTGTGTGGGGTGCTGCCTTGG
>JAHIVS010000197.1 GCA_018816605.1 Pseudomonadota bacterium | reverse complement strand
GAATATCAATGCAACCTATGCAAAAAAGAATTTGAACGACTGGTCTTTGCCGGCGAAGAGGGAAAGATTCTCTGCCCGGGCTGTGACAGTTATGAGATCACCAAAAAAATGAGCGCCACCAGCTTTATGGGAGCCAGTATCGGCACCTGCGCCGCCGATGCGCCCAAACAATTTTCCTGAGCCGGTTAAACAACTGGGCCGGTCGGCCTATAAACAAGACGATAAAACACCCCCAACCCGAATCAAAAAGGAATCGCCCATGCACTGGTCTGATACGGTAAATTCAAGTCTTCCCTGTATCGTCAAAATAGACACCCCCACCGGTCACGGTACCGGGTTCCTGTGTTTTACCAACCCGAAAAATTCCATGGTGGCCATTGCCACGGCAGGACATGTGATTCACCATGCGGACAAATGGATGGAACCCATCCGGATCTATACCCATGACGGATCAAAATCCCTGCTGCTCAAGGCCAATGAACGCCACATCACCATGGGGACCCTGTCGGACTCAGCCCTGATTCTGTTTTCAAAAGACCAGGACCTGTTTGGATCAACCCCTCCCCTGCTCCTGCTGGACCAGGAATATGTTCTCAGGGTCGGCACCCAGGTCGGCTGGATCGGATTTCCCACTCTGGAACCCAATACCCCCTGCTTTTTCTCCGGCATGATTTCGGCCCGCAAGGACAATGCCTATCTCATTGACGGGGTTGCCATCAATGGTGTCAGCGGGGGACCGGTCCTCCATGTGGATGATGATGAAAAGACAAGGGTGGTGGGAACCGTGTCTGCCTACAGGATGAACAAGGCCACCGGAGATACGCTTCCGGGCCTTCTCATTGCCCAGGACCTTTCCCTGTTCCATGATGTGCTCACCCATATCCAGACGGTGGAAGAAACAAGGGGTGTTTAGCCCGGTGTTTTAATATAAACAATTGCTTATATTAAAGATTCACTGAATTTTCCTTGCATATGAATAATTTTGATTTAATATATGAAGCATATTTAAACCACAACACTAACCATAACATACATTGATGGAGATAATACAATGATCCAACCACCCAAAAAAATACTTTTTGCATCTGATCTGTCCACGGACATGAAACAGGTGTTTGAACATGCCGCCACCATAGCCGCCTATTCAAATTCAGAAATAATCGTCCTCCACGTCATGGAAGAGGCCAGTAGAAGCTCTGAAAAGCTTGTCCGAATGGCCTTTGGCGAAAAATTATACCAGGACATCAAAAACGAACAAAGGGATGGGGCGAAAAACCTGCTCATCGGCAAAAACGTCGATGCCCTGAGGATTCGCCAAGCCATTGCAGGATTTTTCCAGGAGGGAGAAAAACAAGTCACCCCCACGGGCAACGACTCCCCCATTGAGAAAATTCTGGTGGCCGAAGGCAAATCCATTGCCGATGAGATAACACTGGCAGTCACCACAGAAGAATGTGATCTCATCGTCATGGGATGTAAACAACAGGGAATGCTGGCAAGCGCCATGGGGGATCATGTGGTCCGCAAAGTGTTAAGACGCACCAGCGTCCCCGTATTTGTTGTCCCGCTGACCTCATAGCAGGTTCGGGTAACAGATTCAGGGCTGACTTAAACGACTGAATCTTTTCACTTGTTCAAGATAAGGGGCCATTCCACGGAAAAAGATATCATTGTGGTTGGCCCCTTTGATTTCCAGCAAAAATTTTGTATCGGACGGGCAGGCATCAAACAGGGCTTTACCCTGGGCAAACGGGATAAGGTGATCAAGCTGTGCATGGATAATCAGGCAGGGGATGAATATTTTTTTAATCTTGTCCAGATTTTCAAACCCCTCCTCCTCCCGGAATCCCATTGAAACAGGATCTATTCCCAGAGTCCGCAACAAGGGGGCAACCAGGGCAAACCCGCTTTCAATCATCAGACTCTTGAGTGGGTGGACACCATTTGCCCCAAGCTCAATGGCCGGCGCACTGCCAAGCGATCGCCCCATGACACAGACAGGGCCTGTCATTTTCTTTTTTCCCATATAGGAGATCAAAAAATCCAACAAAACATGACTATCCCCCATCATGTCAGAAAACGTGGGGGACCCGGATGAGCTGCCATACCCCCGATAATCCACCACAAAAAAATTCACCCCCATATCGAGAAAATAGCCCCCCAGTTCATCGTAGTCTGACACGATCTCGCCATTGCCGTGGAAAAAAAGAATGACAGGGGCATCCCTGTGTTTAAAATGAAAGGATGCACCCACTTCTATCCCCTGACCCACACAAATTTTTAAATCCTCCCGAAGCTTGTCCGGTAGCCGGACCGGAGTTTCCCTGCGTGGATGAAACAAAGATGCGAGAACAGGGGCTTGATCCAGAGCCGCATAGTTTTTAAATCTTACCATGGCGTTTCTCCTTTCTTCAAAGACATTTCGTCAAAGACATTTGACTGATTTCATAAATTTGTCGATCCCTCTTTCCCCCTGGCAAAGGTAACCACTGCCCCCACAAAAGCCACCAGAGCACCAACGATCATTACCCGCTTGAAACTGGCCATAAAATTTAAGGCCATGGCCGGGGTATAGTTGTCCAGACCCGACCCCTGGGTCAAATGGCTAAAAGAGCTGGTAAAAATGGTACCGGCAAGGGCCACCCCCATCACCATGCCCAGATTTCGGGCCGTGGCACTGGCGCCTGCGGCAATTCCCCGCCGGGCCATGGGAACTGCCCCCATGATGGCGGTATTATTGGGAGAGATGAACAGGGCCGTTCCCATGCCGGCAAGGGCCATCCGCCACACAAGGGACAAGGTTCCCATTCCAGGAGAAATGGACATGAGCGATACCAGGGACCCCCCCAATAATATCATCCCGGAAGAACAGAGCAGCTGTGACCCCAGCCGGTCGGACAGGGCTCCGGATATCGGAGAAAGAACCAATAGAAAAAGAAAAGGCACAATCATGATCCCCCCGGTTCGGGCAGGGGAAAACCCGCAGGGATAGGTCAGATAAAAGGGCATCATAAAAACAATGACAAAGAGCGCAGCAAATAAAAACCCCGAAGCCGCAAGGGGCAATACAAAAAGCCTTGTTTTCAGCAGGTTCAGGTCAAACAAGGGGTGGGCGGAAAGACGGGAATTGACGACAAACCCCACACAAGCAAAACATCCGATTATCAGGCAAAAGGCAAACCGAAAAGAAACAATCCCCCAGACTGACACCTGTGTCATGCACAAAATAAGACAGGAAAGTCCAATGACCATCATGAGACTGCCGACCCAATCCAGGGTTTCCCCGGTTCCCCTGCCCCCGGGAAGCCGCTTGAGAACAAAAAAACCTGAAATGGTGGCCAGAATCCCAATGGGAATATTGATAAAAAAAATATACCGCCAGGAAAAATACTCCAAAAGGACCCCGCCTGCCACAGGTCCCAGGGTCAGACCGGCCGCCACCACAGCCCCCAGCAACCCCAGGGCCCGGCCCCGTTGGGCAGTTTCAAACACATCCACAATCAGCGCAGGGGAACAAGCCATGAGCATGGAAGCACCGATTCCCTGGACCACCCGGGCCATGGCCAGAAAAAAGGGGGTT
>JAHIVS010000196.1 GCA_018816605.1 Pseudomonadota bacterium | reverse complement strand
TGAGTTACCTGGGCCTGGGTCCCCCTCCTCCGGCACCGGAACTGGGCCGGATGCTCCAGGAGGCAGGAATCTACATGGCCCGCGCCCCCTGGCTGGTGTTCGCTCCCGGGATTTCCATCACCTTGGTTGTGGCGGCTTTGAATGTTGCCGGAAAAATATTTCAAGGGGAATTTCATGATGCCTGATCCCGATCTTTTATCTGTGCAGGATCTTTGTATTGGTATCCCCGGCAAGGATTCCGGTACCGTCCTGGTTGAAAATGTCAGTTTTTGCCTGAATAAAGGTGACATCCTGGGGATTACCGGCAAAAGCGGATCAGGTAAAACCCTGACCGCCCTGGCCCTGGCAGGTATTCTGCCCAGACCATTGGCTTTATGCAGCGGAAATGTCTGGTTTAAGGGATGTCCGGTTTTGCCGGAAAAGGGGGGAGAAAATTTTCTTGTTCCCGGCAGGGATATCTTGATGCTGTTTCAAAGTCCGTCCAGGGCCCTGGATCCATGGGTAAGGATCGGTGTCCATCTGACCGACGCCATAAAGGCTGCCATGAAAGCTTCCGCCACCCCCCGAGAAACCCCCAAAGAGGCGGCTGTCCGTGCCCTGGAAAAGACCGGGCTGGATGCGGCAGCGTATGATTGTTATCCTTTTGAACTCAGTGGAGGCCAGCGCCAGCGGTGCCTGATGGCCCTGGCCCTGGCTGTCAAACCTCGCATCCTGATTGCCGACGAACCCTTTACCGGCCAGGATGATATCAATAAATCCCTTGTTATTAAAAGTATCCGGGATTTGACGGAAAATGAGGGCACGGCAGTTATTGTTATTTCCCATGATTTAAGGGGGCTGCAGGGCCTGGCCCGGAATCTTTTGGTCATTTACAACGGCAGTCAGATAGAGGCCGGCCCTGCCCGGCATATTCTTCAAACCCCCTGCCATGCCCACACCCGGGAGCTGGTCAGGGCCATGATGTTCATGGGCGGCGGCAGATGAAATCAGATCTTCTCCATATGGATTGTGTCAGCAAAACCTATCCAGGCCAAGGGGCTAAAACAGCGGTGCTGTCTGAGTTTTGCCTTGGCATCCGCCCCGGGGAATCGCTGGGTCTTTCAGGCCCCAGTGGCAGCGGAAAAAGCACCATTGCAAAGATTATTATGGGGGTTGAATCGCCTGATTCCGGACAGCTCTTTTTTGAAGACCGGCTTGTTTCCAACTCAAAAAAGCGGCCCGGGCGACTGTTTTACCGCAAGGCTCAGATGGTCTGGCAGGACCCTTTTGTTTATCTGAATCCTTTTTTACCGGTTCGCACATCCATTATTGAGCCCATGGCAGCCTTTGGTATTGATTCAATGCAAGACCGGCAGAACCGGGCGGATGAGTTGATGCAGGCCATGGGGCTTGATCCTGCCTTGGGAAGCTGCCGTCCGGGTATGCTTTCAGGCGGACAATGCCAGCGCGCGGCCATTGCAAGGGCGCTTTCGGTCTCGCCGGATCTGCTGATCTGTGATGAAGTCCTTTGCGGCCTGGATCTGCCGTTACAAGTGGATATCATGGAACATCTGACATCCATCCGGGAAAAAAATAATATGGCGTTGCTCTTTATTTCCCATGACCGGGACTGCACGGCGCGGATGTGCACCAGGGTCATTACTTCTTGTATATGACGGTGTTTCTCAGACTCCTTCATGTACTGGAGTACTTGAATACGACAAAGGAAAAATAATGCAGGTGCTCCGTTTATAAAAACCATTGCAAAAACAAGGGGTATCGTTATCCATTTCTATTTTTTTAAAGGGGCTATAGAATAAGGAACAGGCTCAATGCCGGCCAATAGGTGATGATCAGAACCGACAATAAAAGCACCAGCATAAAGGGGATGGTGGCCCGGTATATGTCCACAATGGGTTTGTTAAACCGGTAGCTTGCAATGAACAGGTTCATGCCCACCGGTGGTGTAAAATAGCCTATTTGCATATTGGCCAGAAAAATAATCCCCAGGTGCACCGGGTGGACGCCGTATTCCAGGGCCACGGGCAGCATCAGCGGCACCATGATAATGATGGCCGAAAAAATATCCAGCATGGCCCCCAATATCAGAAGGAAAATGTTCAGCAAAATCAAAAATACGAGTTTACTGCTCACAAAGGTCTGGCACAGGGCAAACAATTTCATGGGGACCTGGGCGTCAATCAAAAAATTGGTGAGTGCCAGAGAAACCCCTAAAATCAACAGTATCCCCCCCACCATGACCATGGAATCCCGGATAATATCGGCCAGCTGGGACAATTTGATTTCCCTGTAAACAAACACTTCCACCACCAGCACATACATGGCTGTAACCGCAGCCGCTTCAGACACGGCAAAATAGCCTGAATAGATCCCGATAAACACAAAAATAGGCAAAGGGATTTCCCATGCTGCTTCTCTTATGGCGGTAAAGGCATTTTTCCAGGAAAATTTTATCAGAGGGATGGGATTTTTTTTGTTGACCCAGATGCTCCACAGGGAGAGCATGAAAATCATGAGAATGGCCGGAAAAATACCGGCTAAAAAAAGATCCTCAATGGAAATCTCAACACCGCCCCCCATCTGCTGGGCAATGATTCCGTATAAAATCAAGGGAAGGGAGGGGGGCAGCAGCAGACCCAGACTACCCGAGGTGGTGACCAGCCCCAGGCTGAAATTGTCCTGGTATCCGGCCTGTTTTAAGGCGGGGTACAATAAAGCGCCCATGGCCACAATGGTCACTCCGGATGCGCCGGTGAAGGCGGTAAAAAGGGCACAGACCACAAAGGCCACGATGGCAAGCCCCCCGGGTATCCATCCCAGGAACGCCTGGGTCAGCCGGACCAGACGCTGGGAGGTGTTGCTTTCTCCCAGAAGGTAACCGGCAAAGGTAAACAGGGGAAGGGCCAGCAGAATCGGGGTATCGGCAATCCGGTACAATTCAATGGCCATGACCGACAGGTCAATTTGGGCCATGTAGAATCCGGCCATGGCCGCCGCAATGATCACCGTGAACAAAGGCGCCCCAAAAAAGGCGATCAGGATAAGCAGGCCGGTGAACAGATAGATCATGATTTTTGGCCTTCCCGTTTTTTGGCCACCAATTGAACAAAAACTTTGATTGAAAACAGGGCGTACCGAATACTGATCACCCCAAAGGCGATGGGGATGATACTTTCACAGACCCAGGCCGGCACATTGGCAAAGGCTGTGAGGTTGACCCCCATTTCCATTCGCACAAATTCCAGGCTAAACCAGGCCATGAGAGCGGTTACAACGGTTGTAAACACATGGGTTACAAGGCTTGAGAACCGTTTAATCTCCGAGGGCAGATACCGGGAAAGAATATCAATACTGATGTGGTTATCGGTCCTGCTGGCGATCATGGCCCCCACAAGGCCGATCCAGAGTACCAGGACCCGGACCAGGGAATCCCCCCACACTATCCCGGAATCAAAGAAATTTCTTAAAAAAATCTGAAGGACCGCCAGGGTGATCATAATCAGCAACAGACAGATCAGAATATAGTCTTCAACTTTTTGAACCAGAGAAACCATCCTGGGGAAAACTTGAGTTTTATTGAGCATGGGCGCCCGTAGATCCTTTGGCCCGGAACTCGTTTAAAAGACCGTCCAGCTGATCCGCAGCCTCCTTTGGCAGGGTTCCCGATTCCACCATTTTTTTGGATGCATTCCCGGCTGTTTGACGCCATTGTTCGATAACCTTTCCATCCGGGGTGACAAATTCAATTCCCTGGTTTTTCAATGCCGCAATGGCTTTGCCGTCATCTTGCCTGTTTTGAAGACCAATTTCATTGAAGGCATGGGTCATGACCCGTGTGACGATTTCCTGGTCCTGAGAAGTAATTGTTAAAAATTTTTTCTTGTCGATGGCCAGGACCGCATGGAGATAAATAAAGGGGATATTGGTAACATATTTAATCTGGGTGTGCCATTGGAGTACAATGGCCCCCACGGGAGAGGTGGCCACCGTATCAATAAGACCAGACTGCAGACTGGTTCGAACGTCTGCTATGGGCAAAGGGATGGGGGCGACGCCAAAGGCTTCCACCGCGTCCTGGGAAAGCTTGTCATTGTCCGGAATCCAGACCTTGCGCTTCTGGAGATCCTGGACGGTTCTAATGGGTTCCGTGGACATGATGTAGGCAAATCCTCCGCCGGCAATCCCGAAGACGACAAATCCGGCCTTGTTCAGTCCGTCAATAATGAAGGTGTCCATGTGTTGTCGTACATAATCCACCTCCTCCAGGGATGTAAATTTCATGGGCTGGGAATAGATCTGGTTTGCGGGAAAATAAGAGGACAGACTTCCCCCCACAACCGCGCCGCCCTGGAGCTGGCCAATCCGGATTTTCCGAAGAACCGCTTTGTCATTGCCCATGACGCCGCCGGGATAAAATTTGAATTTTACCCGATCCTGGGTTTGGGTGGCAACCTCATTGGCACCCTGGCGCATTTTTTCCATCCACATGGACCCTTCGGGTGATATGGTGGCTATTTTAAAGGTGGTGGCAAAGACTGGCACAAGGCCTATCATTAAAAATATAGCCATCAGGGTCAGTTGTTTAATAAGGCTCATTTGTTTCTCCAAAATCATGAATTCAATTGGTTTTACAAAAGATTAAAAATAATCTTCCGCATTCTCCAGCAATTGCCGGGCCTGTTTTTGTGCATAGGTATTCACAAGGGTATACCCGGGTGCGGCAGGATTGGTGTCCAGGACCTCTTTGAGTAACCTGTCATGCAGGTCTCTGTCGAATATCATTCGTGCATA